>NZ_JBHUXV010000019.1:0-119536 GCF_042669125.1 Streptomyces sp. NPDC057253
GAGGGACGGGGCGGGCCCGGCACGCGGGCCCGCCCCTCGCTGTTCAGCGCAGTCCGGCGAAGAGATCGTTCTCGGGCAGGGGCGCTCCGGTGGTGTCCCGGACCCGTACGAAGGTCTCCGTGCCCATCAACTCGCCGAACGTCTCCCTGCCCATCTTGAGGAAGAAGATGTTCTCGCCCTGGCTGGCGTGCGCGGCCAGGGCGTCGAACTTCTGGTCGCTGTACGCGGTGGTGTCCACCCACGTGGTGATCTCTTCGTCGGGGAGACCGATCTCGGCCTGCGCGGCCGCCTCGGCGGGGTCCGGCTCCGGCACGTCCTCACCGGACTCGCGCAGGAACTCGCCGAACCGCCGCATCGCCGAGTGGGGCATCGTCGTCCAGTACACCTTGGGGGAAAGGTCGGTCATCTCCAGCGCCGCCATCGTGATGCGGTGGGCCTGGATGTGGTCGGGGTGCCCGTAGAAGCCGTTCTCGTCATAGGTGACGACCACGTCGGGACGGTAGTGCTCCATGAGTTCCGCGAGTCGGGCGGCGCCTTCCTCCACGGGGGTCCGCCAGAAGGATCCGGGGGCGTCGTTGGTCGGCCAGCCCATCATTCCGGAGTCGGCGTAGTCCAGCATCTCCAGGTCACTGATCTTGAGGACCTCGCAGCTGTCCTCCAGTTCACGGTGACGCAGCGCCGCGACCGCCGCCGGATCGTGCCCGGGCTCGCCCGGCTTGACGCCCCCCGGTCCGTCTCCGCAAGCGCCGTCGGTACAGGTCACGAGGACCGTGCGGACTCCTTCCGCCGCATACCGTGCGAGAACCCCGCCGGTCCCGGTGGCCTCGTCGTCGGGGTGGGCGTGCACGGCCATGAGCGTCAAGGGCCGGTCGGTCATGAGAACAGTCCTCCTGCAGGAAATACGTCGTACGTCTCGCCCGCTGCAACCGTGCCGACCGAGTCCCCTGTTCCCGACGTGACCGCGCAACCGCCATGACGTCCGACCGCCCGACCGCTCCACCGCTCCACCGCTCCACCGCCCGACGGTCAGGTCAGCCGTTGCGCGTCACCTCCGTCACCGCCGCGTCCAGCAGCGGGGCAAGCTCTCGCGACACCGTCGTCAGAGCCCGGACGTCCCGCTCGGCGCGGACGAGGAGGATCGCCCCCTCCAGGGCGCTGAGCATGAGCGTGGCGAGCGCGGGCGCCCGTTCCTCCGGTACGCCCATGTCCACCAAGGCGGCCGCCACCGAGCCGTGCCATTCGGCGAAGGCGCCGGCCACGGCCTGTCGGGTGGAGTCGACGCTCTCGGCGCAGTCCGCGGTGGCGGCGGCGACCGGGCAGCCGGCCGCGAAGCCGGACGTCTCGTACTCGTCGGTCCACTGACGCACCATCTCGGCGAAGAGCCCACCCGGCGTCGGTGTCGGCAGGGCGGCCAGGAAACGGGCGACCCGTCCCGAGGCATACCGGCCGGCCCAGCCCACGGCCTCGTTGACCAGCTGTTCCTTGCCGCCGGGGAAGTAGTGCTGAAGCGAGCCGCGCGGCGCCCCGGCATGCGCGGCGACGTCCCGCATCCCGGCGGCCGAGACCCCGCCGCGCCGGAGCAGCTGGGCCGCGCTGAAGACCATCCGCTCGCGCGGACCGCGTTCGGACACCGCCATGTCCGGCCTCCCGCTCCTCGATCCGTTGAAGCCTCACTCTATGACCGCCGTCATAGACACAGCTACTATGACCGCTGTCATAGTCCGATGGAGGCGGTGGAGCGTCATGGCGCACGTGGGTTTCGTCGGACTGGGGGTCATGGGGCAGCCCATGGCCCTCAACCTCGCACGCGCGGGGACCCCGCTGGTGGTCTGGAACCGCTCTCCTGCCAGGTGCGCTCCCCTGCTCTCCGCAGGTGCCGAGGTCGCGGCGAGCGCCGCCGAGGTCTTCGAGCGGGCCGGAACGGTGTTCCTCATGCTGGCCGACGAGACCGCCGTCGACGCGGTCCTGGGGCGTGGCACCCCGGACTTCCCGGGACTCGTGGCCGGCCGCACCGTCGTCCACATGGGCACGACCTCGGCGGAGTACTCGGGCAGCCTCCAGGACGACATCCGGGCCGCGGGCGGGCGGTATGTCGAGGCACCGGTGTCCGGTTCCCGGGTTCCGGCCGAGCAGGGCGAACTGGTGGCCATGCTGGCGGGCGACGGGGACGCGGTGGCGGCCGTACGCCCGCTGCTCGCGCCCATGTGCCGGGAGGCGTTCAACTGCGGGCCCGTCCCGGACGCCCTGTTGACCAAGTTCTCGGTGAACCTGTTCCTGATCACCCTGGTCACCGGTCTGACCGAGGCGTTCCACTTCGCCGAACGGCAGGGGCTGGACGCACGGCTGCTCCGGGACGTCCTGGACGCGGGTCCGATGGCCAGCGCTGTCTCCCGGATGAAGGCACCCAAGCTGCTGGCCCGCGACTTCGCCGTGCAGGCCGGGGCGGCGGACGTCCTGAAGAACAACCGCCTGATCGCCGAGGCCGCCCGCAAGACCGGCGTCGCCTCCCCGCTCCTCGACGTGTGCCACGCCCTGTTCACCGAGACCGTGGAGCAGGGCCACGGCGACGAGGACATGGTCGCCGTACTGCACGCCCTGGAGACCCGCACCGCCGTGGGCGACGGGGACCGACAGGGCCGACGGCCCGACGCAACCCGGTCCGAACCGCACGTACCGCGGGCCGCGTGGCCGGACTGATGTCCCCGGCGTGCGGCGTCAGCGGAAGTGGCCGAGCTGAGTGAGGGCCAGGTCGAGCATGTCGGCGAAGAAGTCGGCCGCGGTGGTGTCGATGCACAGCGGCGGCTTGATCTTGAGGATGTTGAGGTGGTCCCCGGTGGGCTGGACGATGACGCCGAGGTCCAGCATCCGGTCGCAGAGTTCGGCGGTCTCCTCGGTGGCGGGTTCCAGGCCGACGCGGTCCCGGACGAGTTCGAGGCCGAGGTAGAGGCCCGAGCCGTGGACGGCGCCGATGATGCCGTGGCGGTCGGCCAGTGCCTCCAGCCGGCTCTTCAGATGGCCGCCGACACGCGCCGCGTTGCCCTGGAGGTCCTCGTCGCGCAGGGTGTCCAGGACGGTGAGGCCTACGACGCTGGAGACGGGGCTGCCGCCGGTGGAGGAGAAGAAGTACCCCTGGTCGCGGTACCGGTCCGCGACCGCCCTGGACGTGATGACGGCGCCGAGGGGGTGGCCGTTGCCCATGGCCTTGGCGACACAGACGATGTCGGGCACGACCTGCTGCTGCTCGAAGCCCCAGAACCAGTGGCCCAGGCGGCCGTATCCGACCTGCACCTCGTCGGCGACCGCCAGCCCGCCATGACGCCGTACCGCCGCGTACACCTGGGCGAGATAGCCGTCGGGAAGGGCGACTCCGCCGGCGTTGCCGTAGAAGGTCTCGCCGATGAACGCTCCCGCCGGGCGGCCGGCGGCGGCCAGTTCGTCGATCACCTGGGCGGCCTCGGGTGCGTAGCGCACGGCGTCCGGCCCGCGATGGCGACCGCGGTAGGAGTTGGGCGAGTCCACGGTGTGCACCCAACTCGGCCGGGTGGCAAGGGCGTTCGGGTTGTCCTGGAGCGAGGTGGAGACCGCGTCGGAGGCGTAGGTCCAGCCGTGGTACGCCTCGCGCAGCGCCACCACGTCCTGTCGGCCGGAGGTCCCGATGGCCAGGCGGAGCCCCAGATCCACCGCCTCCGAACCGGAGTTGACGAGGAACACCGTGTCCAGGGGGTCAGGGAGGAGCGCCGCGAGCCGCTCGGTGAACTCCACCACGGAGGCGTAGTGGAAGCGCGAGTTGGTGTTGAGCCGCCGCAACTGCCGGGAGACCGCCTGCTCGACGCGCGGGTGGGCGTGGCCCAACGGGGTGACGTTGTTGACGATGTCGAGGTACGACCGGCCGTCGGTGGACAGCAGATGGTGGCGCCAACCACGTTCGATGCGGGGTGGGTCGGCGTAGTAGTGCTCCTGCACGGTGGCGAACGCGGCGGCACGCCGGTCGAGCAGGTCCTCCCCGTGCGTACGGCCGGATGCGGCCGGGAGGCCGAGGAGCGGAGCGGGATCGGCGGTGAGCGCGAGCCAGCCGGCGGCGTACTCGGGACGCACCAGGCGCGGGGCGGCGGGGCCGTCGGCCTCGCGCAGCGCCACGTGGACCGCGGCACCGGAGGTGAGGTGGGCGATGTCCTCGCCCACCTGCACCGTCGCACCGGTGGTGACCACGGGCCCCACCTCGCGGGGGAAGGTCAGCGACAACACCTGCGCGTCGTAGGTGAGTTCCACGTGGCCCGGCGTCGCGGCGAGGACCTTCCCCGCGGCGGGCGCCTGCACCACGGCGTCCCGGCCGAGCCAGAGGTCGATTCCGGTGGGCACGGTGGGGGCGGACATGGCCGACAGCGCCGGTGTCCCGGTGAGCCGCGCCCGGGCATACCGGGTGGCGACGGCGGCCGCTCCGTCCGCGAGCGCGGAGGCGACCAGCCGGGCCTCGGTGCCGGTGTCCGTCCAGGCACCGTGGTCCATGGAATCGGCGTCGGTGGACAGGTCGAGGACAGTGATGCCGGTGGCGGCGAGATCCCGCAGAAGAGGGCGCACCGGCGCACCGACCTGCGCGGCGCGGGCAGGCACGTCGGCCGTGCCGGTGGCGTCCCTGATGAGGCGGTTCATCACCGGCAGGGGCAGCGAGGTGGCCTGTTCGAAGATGCGCCATTCGCGGTCGAGCGCTGCCTTGGCGTAGGCGTTGTCCTCGTCGACGGCTGCCTGGTGGCGCCCGCTGGCCACCAGGACGGCGGCACGCAGGACCACGAGCGGCCACACCGCCTCGGCCTCCTCGCAGGAGAGCGGGCGAACGGCGTGGAAGGCGCGGACGGCCGGCAGCACATGGTGCGGCTCCATACCGTCGTGATGGAGCATCGAGGACAGTGACACGGCGAGCTCACCGACCGCCCAGCTCAGGGTCACGTCACCGAAGTCGATCACCCCGTCCGGCAGGGGCGGACGGCTGTCGGGACGGCGGATCAGGTTGTCGTCGGTGAGGTCCAGGTGCACGGCCTGCGACGGCAGGGCGGCGGCGAGCGTCTGGACATGTGCCCAGGCCTCGGCGGTCGCGGTCCGGACGGCGGTGCGCCGGTCGGGTTCGTCGATGTGCCCGGCCAGCTTGGCGACGACGCGATCGGCGTGCTGCGGGTCCCACTGGAGCACGCGATCGAGGCCCGGGTGCCGGAAGTCGCGCAGGGCGGTGCTGACCTTTCCGACGATCGTGCCCATGGCCGCCACGGTGCGGGGGGACAGGTGCCGTGGCCCCGAGAGCGTGCCGCCTGGCAGGTAGCGCAGCAGACGCGCGGTGGCCGGACCGCTCCCGGTATCCACCGTGGTGCTGCGCGGGGAGCCGTCGGGACGGCGCAGAACCGTGGCGATGCGCAGGTCCGGGCAGGCCGAGGCGATCAGGTCGGCTGCCGCGTCCTGGGCTTCGATCTCCACGGTGCCGAAGGCGGGGTTGGCGATCTTCAGAACCGCCGCGGGCGTGCCGTCCTCGGCATGCAGCAGGAAGTTGGCGTCCTGCTGGCTGCCCAGCGCCTGCGCGCGAGCGGTGATGCCGAGGTGTCCGGCAGCGATGAGTTCGGCTTCGGCCGCTGTCGTGCGGGGCGCGGGAAGGGCGCCCTCGGTGAAGAAGTCGATCGTGCGGTACTCGTCGGGCTGCATGCGGTTCCTCGGCTGGTGCGGGCGAACAGGGCTCGGACGCTCGGACGTCTCAGTCGACGTGCCACAGGAAGCGATGCGTGTGAATCGCGAAGTAGGGGAAGTTGGCCACGGACACGACACCCTCGACGGGCCGCACGACGTCGTTGACGAAGTCCAGGAGATCCCGGGGCTGAGGGCACACCACCTCCGCGAACAGGTCGAAGCCACCGGCCGTCAGGACCGTGTACACGACCTCGTCGTGCCGGGACAGTTCATCGGCGACCGCGCGGGAGTCCCCGTCGATGCGCAGACCCAGGAGTGCCATCGCCTGCTGGCCCAGCGTCATCGGGTCGGTCACTCCGACGACCTGGACCGCCTTGGCGTCGATCAGCCGCTGCAACCGGAGCCTCGCGGCCGAGGGTGACAACCCCACCTTCGGCCCCAGATCGGCGTAAGGAATCCGGCCGTCGACCTGTAGCTCCCGCAGGATCGCCCGGTCGATGTCGTCCATGCAGCATCTCCCTCTCCTGCGTGAACGGCAGGCGTTGCACTTGTTTCAAGCACGATGCCGGAAGCATGTGCTCGATTCAAGCGTAGGGACGATGGAATCGAGCGAATCGAGTGGGCGGGAGCCATCGAAGCAGTCACCCGGACTCAACCATCACCGCAGGTCAGCGCACCCTCCCTCGCGGCTTCAGCCCAACCGGCGGCAGCTCCGGCGCCGGCAGCGGAGCGCCGTCGTACCCCTTCACCTCGCCGAAGCGGGACCCCGTCATCCAGTCCGCACGCGCCTGCTCGATCTCCGCCTGGGACCGCCCGATCCAGTTCCAGAACATGACGAGCTCCTCCTCGAACGGCTCGCCGCCCAGGAGCATCAGGCCCGCGTCCGACTCGGCGCGCAGCGGGAGTTCGGTGCGACCGCAGCCGAGGTAGAGCATCGAGCCGGGCAGCACCGGCACCCCGTCCACGTGGGTCTCGCCGGACATCGCCAGCACGGCGTACTCGAAGTCCGGTTCCAGCGGCAGGCGTACGTCCGCGCCGCCGGCCAGGGTCAGGTCGGCGCCGACGATGGGGGTGTACGCCGTGCCGGGTGAGCGGGCGCCGTCGAGGTCGCCCAGGATGAGCGTGGCCGTCAGCCCCGGCGCCGTGATCTGCGGCAGCTCGGCGTGGTGCTCGAAGCGCGGGTCGGTGTGGCGGTGGCCGTCCGGGAGGGCGACCCAGAGCTGGGCGCCGTGCAGGAAGCGGGCGTGGGACTTGGGGCTCTCCTCGGAGTGGCTGATCGCGCGCCCTGAGGTCATCAGGCCCAGCTCACGGGGCCGGATCGTCTGGAGGCTGCCGGTGGAGTCGCGGTGCAGCACCTCGCCCTGGTGCAGCCAGCTCACCGTCTGGAGGCCCATGTGCGGATGCGGGGGCACCTGCATGCCGGGCTCGTCGGCGATGTCGTCGGGACCGTAGTGATCGACGAAACACCAGGCGCCGACCATCCGGCGGCCCAGGTTGGGCAGCAGTCGGCGCACCTCGCTGGACTCACCGAGCTTGACGCGGCGAGGGCTGAGGAGTTCGCGCACGGGTTCCGCCACCACGAAGCCGCGGCCACCGCACAGGGCGGGAACCGCCTCGCGATCAAGATTGCTCATACCGCCCAACCTAGCCCCGTGCGGCGTCTCCCGTCAGGCCGTCCCCCAGGCCGTCCCGCGGTCCGACGACCCGGGCGCGGGGGCGGACCATCGTAAACAGTAGCCATGGACATAGTAGCCATGTACTGTATCGAGCATGAGCACGACTCCCGAAGGCGCGAGCCCCGGTTTCCTCGTCTGGCGACTGTCGATGAAGTGGCGGGTCGCCGTCGACCGCGCGGTGGCCCCGCTCGGCCTGACCCACGCCCAGTACTCGCTGGTGGCCTCGCTGTACGGCATGCAGCGCGCCGGCGAACGGCCCAGCCAGCGACGCCTCGCCGACCACACCGGCCTCGAACCGCTCTACGTCTCCAAGCTCGCGCGCTCCCTGGAGAGCGCGGGGCTCCTGGAGCGCACCCGCGACCCGCGCGACCCGCGCGCGGTGCAACTGGCGCTCACCGAGGAAGGCCGCGAGCGGACCCGGCAGGCCATCGAGGTCGTCCAGGGGCTGCTGGAGCAACTGCTGGCGCCTCTCGGCGGCCTGGACAGCACGCGCACACGGGAGTTCAAGCGCGAGCTGTCGACCCTGCTCGACACACCTCTCGACCCGACGCACGAGACCAGGAACGCGACGCACGAGACCAAGAAGGAGCAGTCATGACCACCACCTCTCCCACCCTCAACCCCCGAGTCATCGCCCTGGCCCACTACGCGGCCCGCGCAGTCCTGGAGAACGTCCTCGCCCGCCACGGCGTGACCTTCCAGCAGTCCGTCACCCTGCGGCTGGCCGCGGTCGCCGAGAGGCCTGTCGAGAGGCAGCACCTCGTGGACGGTGTCGTCGACTCCCTCAAGATCGACGCCGCGGAGGCACACGCCGTCGTCGACGAACTGATCGCCGCGGGCGCGCTGACCCCCCAACAGCCGTCCCGGGTGCGGATCACGGACGCCGGACGGCAGCTGTTCGAGACGACGTCCGCCGAGACCGCACCCATCACCGCCCGGGTCTACGAGGGCATCCCCGAGGAGGACCTCGCGGTCGCCGGGCGGGTGCTGAGCCTCGTCACCGAGCGGGCCAACGGGGAACTCACCGCACTGACCGCGTAGTCCGGTCTCAGACCGCCGCCGTCTTCTTCCCCTTCCGGTGAGCGATCTCGCCCAGAATCACATCGGCCACGATGAACCCGGCCAGCGGGATGCCGAGCAGCGGCACGAAGTAGCCGAGGACGGCGACGGCCACCACACCCGGCACCAGGATCTGCGGCGGCACCTGCTGCCAGGCGCCGCGCGGGATCGGCCGTCCGAAGGCGGAGCCCCGGCCGCGCTGCCACCACATCCGGTAGCCCCACACGATCAGCAGGACGAGGGACAGCGCGAGGATCATCAGGGCGACCTGGTTGACCAGCCCGAACAGGACGCCGGTGTGCAGGTCGATGCCCCAGCGGGTGAGCTTGGCGAGCAGCGGGTAGTCGGCGAACCGCAGGGTGTCGGTGACCTCGCCGGTGGTCGGGTCGACGGCGACGGAGTCCTGCTTCTCGGGCCAGCTGCGCTGCACCTGTCGTACGACATAGGTGGACGACGCGTCGGCCGGCGGGACGATCTCCACGGGGTCGCCGAGGCCTTCGGCGCGGGCGGCGGCCAGCACCTTGTCGAGACCGGCGCCGTGCTCGGCGTCTCCCGCCGAGGCGGAGGCGCCGTGGCCGGAGTGGTCGCCGGCCGCCGAGGACGAGACGGAGGGGGTGGACTGGTTGAGCGAGGTGCGCAGTTCGTCGATGTTGGCGCCCGCGTAGGTCGACCAGGTCAGTCCGGTGGCGGACAGGAAGAAGAAGCCGGCCGCGGCCCACACGCCGACGCTGCCGTGCAGCCCGAGGGTGCGGCGCCGCCCGCTGGTGCCGCGGACCTTGCGCAGGGCGCGGCGGCGGGTGAACCACAGCACGATGCCGCCGCCCGCGATGACCCACAGCCAGCTGGCGGCGAACTCGCTGTAGAGGCGGCCGTTCTCGCCGAGGTGGAGGTCGCGGTGGAACTCGTCGATCCAGGTGCGCAGCGGCAGCGCGCCGGTGGAGCCGTACTGCTCCAGCGCGCCGCGGACCGTGCCGGTGTAGGGGTCGACGAACACGGCGAGCGTGTGGTTCGGGTCGACGCCCTTGACGCCCGACAGCATCACCCGGGTCGTCGCGTCGGCCTCGGGAGAGGGCCGTACGGCCGAGACGGTGCCCTCGGGGTGGGCCTTGCGGGCGGCGTCCACCTGCTGGGAGATCGGGAGCCTGCTGTCGCCGACGGCGGCGACGGTCATCTCGTCGCGGTAGACGATCCTCTCGGCCTGGAAGGCTCCGGCGTACAGGAAGCCGGTGACGGCGGCGATCAGCAGGAAGGGGGCGACGAACACGCCGGCGTAGAAGTGCAGACGCAGTACGAGCGGGCGCAGCGTGGCCCAGCTGCCGCGGGCCGGCGCCGGAGCGGCCGGGCCGGGGGCCTCGTCCGTGGTCGTCGTGGGAGCGGTGGACATCGGCGGCTTCTCCGGGGGCTGGGGACGGTAGCGGTCCAGTAGTCGGAGAGAGGGGTCGCCGAGTTCCCGGCCCTCCAGGTGACCTGCGTCACAGCGCTCTTCTCATGACATCCTGACGCGATGGCAACTCCGAGCCCCCGCAAGCCCCTTGCCGACCTGGTCGAGGAACTCCTCACCACGGACGGCCCGCTCCCGATCGTCGCGGCCGGCGATCCGGTACTGCGCCAGAACATCCAGCCTTACGACGGCCACCTGGACGCCGCCCTCTTTTCCCGCTTCGTCGAGGCCCTCCGCATCACGATGCACGCGGCGCCCGGCGTCGGGCTCGCCGCCCCTCAGGTCGGGGTCCCCCTGCGGATCGCGGTGATCGAGGACCCCGCCCCGGTCCCGGAGGAGGTGCGGCTGGCGCGCGGACGCGTCCCGCAGCCGTTCCGGGTGCTGGTCAACCCGTCGTACGAGGCGGTCGGGCCCGAGCGGGCCGCGTTCTTCGAGGGCTGTCTGAGCGTGCCGGGCTGGCAGGCCGTGGTGGCACGGCCCGCCTCGGTCCGGCTGACCTGCGAGGACGAGCGGGGCCGCCCGGTGGACGAGGTGTTCGGCGGCTGGCCCGCGCGGATCGTCCAGCACGAGACGGACCACCTCGACGGCACGCTGTACCTGGACCGCGCGGAGCTGCGCTCGCTGTCCTCGAACCAGGCGATGGCCGAGCGCTGGACGCAGCCGACGCCGGAGCGGGCGGCCGCGTCCCTCGGTTTCGAGCTGCCTTCCTAGTTGTCCCGGTAGGCCTCCAGAAGGCGCAGCCACACCTCGCTGATCGTCGGGTAGGCCGGGACCGCGTGCCACAGCCGGCTGATCGGGACCTGGCCCGCGACCGCGATCGTGGCGGAGTGGATCAGTTCGCCGACGCCGGGGCCGACGAAGGTGACGCCGAGGAGGATCTCGCGTTCCAGGTCGACGACCATGCGGGCACGGCCTCGGTAGCCGTCGGCGTACAGGCCCGCGCCCGACACCGAGGCGAGGTCGTAGTCGACGGCGCGGACGCGGTGGCCCGCCTGTTCGGCCTCCGCGAGGGTGAGGCCGACGGAGGCCGCCTCCGGGTCGGTGAAGACGACCTGGGGCACGGCGTCGTGGTCGGCGGTCGCGGAGTGGGCGCCCCAGGGGTCGGCCTGGACCGAGGTGCCGGAGGCGCGGGCGGCGATGGCGGCGCCCGCGATGCGCGCCTGGTACTTGCCCTGGTGGGTGAGGAGCGCGCGGTGGTTGACGTCGCCGACCGCGTAGAGCCAGTCGGTGCCGGTGACGCGGAGGCTGTCGTCGACCTCCAGCCAGCTGCCGGGTTTCCGGCCGATGGTGTCGAGGCCGATGTCGTCGGTGTGCGGGGCCCGGCCGGTGGCGAAGAGGATCTCGTCGGCCTCGATGCGGTCCCCGGTGCCGGTGACGACCACGACCGTGCCGTTCTCGCGGGTCACCGCCTCGACCGAGGTGCCGGTGCGGACGTCGACGCCCGCCTCGGTGAGCGCCTCGGCGACGAGCTCGCCGGCGAACGGCTCCATGCGGTTGAGCAGGCTCTTGCCGCGCACGAGCAGGGTCACCCGGGAGCCGAGGGCCTGCCAGGCCGTGGCCATCTCGGTGGCGACCACTCCCCCGCCGACCACGACGAGCCGGCCGGGGGCCGCCTTGGCGCTGGTGGCCTCGCGGCTGGTCCAGGGCCTGACCTCGTCGAGGCCCGGCAGGCCGGGCAGCACGGCCGTGGTGCCGGTGCAGACGGCCACGGCGTGCCGGGCGGTCAGCACCTTCCGGGTGCCGTCGGGCGCGGTGACCGTGACCGTGCGCTCTCCGCTGAGACGGCCGTGACCGCGGTGCAGGTCGGCGCCGATGCTGTCCAGCCAGCCGACCTGGCCGTCGTCCTTCCAGTTCGAGGTGAAATAGTCCCGGCGGGCGAGGACCGCGGCCGTGTCGAGGGGGCCCTGCACCGAGGCGCTCAGGCCGGGCAGGCGGCGCGCGTCCGCCTGGGCGATCACCGGCCGCAGCAGGGCCTTGCTGGGCATACAGGCCCAGTACGAACACTCTCCGCCGACCAGTTCGCTCTCCACGACCGCGGTGGAGAGGCCGGCCGCGCGGGTGCGGTCGGCCACGTTCTCCCCCACGGGCCCGGCACCGAGCACCACTACGTCGTACGCGATGTTTTCCGTTTCCGTCATGGGCCCAGTCTGGTGGGTGGTGTGCGCTCGGGCCACCAGGGGTACGCGCGCCGGATACCGAGAGGTGACGGCTGTGGAATACCCGGCCGACAAGCCGTGTTGTGCCGACGGCTTCGCTCCGAGACCAGGAAGAGGGATCACGTCATGAGCAGCACCGTGGAGCTCACCAAGGAGAACTTCGACCAGATGGTCACGGACAACGAGTTCGTCCTGATCGATTTCTGGGCGGCCTGGTGCGGTCCTTGCCGTCAGTTCGCGCCGGTCTACGAGAAGGCCGCCGAGGACAACCCCGACCTGGTGTTCGGCAAGGTGGACACCGAGGCGCAGCCGGAGCTGGCCGCGGCCTTCGGCATCCAGTCCATCCCGACGCTGATGATCGTCCGCGACCAGGTCGCGGTGTTCGCCCAGCCGGGCGCGCTGCCCGAATCCGCCCTGACGGACGTCATCGGGCAGGCCCGCAAGCTGGACATGGACGAGGTCAGGAAGGCCGTGGCCGAGCAGCAGGCCCAGGCCCAGCAGAACGACCAGTAACGCCCCTGATCAGAAGGGGTAGGTCGCCACGTCCGCGCGTACCGTCGTCCAGCGCACGTCGGTGAAGGCCTCCACATTGGCCTCGCCGCCGAAGCGGGCGCCGGTGCCGGACGCGGCGATCCCGCCGAAGGGCGCGACCGCCTCGTCGTTCACGGTCTGGTCGTTGATGTGCACGATCCCGGTCGGGATCCGCTCCGCCAGGTCGAGACCGCGGGCCGCGTCCCCGGTGACGATGCCGAGCGAGAGGCCGTAGGGCCCCGCGGCGGCCAGCGCGGCGGCCTCGTCGACGCTGCTGAAGGACCGGACGGGCGCGACGGGTCCGAAGACCTCCTCCGCGTAGGCGGGGGTGCTGTCGTCGAGGCCCGCGAGGACCGTCGGCCGGTAGAAGAGCTTCTCGTGGGTGCCGCCGGCGGCCAGCTTGGCGCCCTGGGCGGTGCTGGCGTCGACCAGGCCGCGCACCTTGGCGAGCTGGTTGTCGTCGATGATCGGGCCGAGGTGGACCTGCTCCTTGTTCGGGTCGCCCACGGCGAGCGAGTCGGCCTTGGCGGCCAGCCGCTCGACGTACTCCGCGTACAGCGACTCGTGGACCAGGTGGCGGCCCGTCGTCATGCAGATCTGGCCCTGGTGGAAGAAGGACCCCCAGGCGGCCGTGGAGATCACGGCCTCGATGTCGGCGTCCTCCAGGACGATCAGGGCGGAGTTGCCGCCGAGCTCCAGGTGGGCGCGCTTGAGGTGGCGTCCGGCCGCCTCGCCCACGGCACGGCCGGCCGCGGTGGACCCGGTGAAGGAGATGACGGGGACCCGCGGGTCGGCGACCAGGGCCTGGCCGACGTCCGGGCCGCCGGGCAGCACATGGAACAGTCCCTCGGGCAGTCCGGCCTCGGCGAAGACGGCGGCGAGCGAGAGACCGCCGCAGACCGCGGTGCGCGGGTCCGGCTTGAGGATCACCGCGTTGCCGAGGGCGAGAGCCGGGGCCACGGAGCGGATCGAGAGGATCAGCGGGGCGTTGAAGGGCGAGATCACGCCCACGACACCGACCGGCACCCGGCGGGTGTACGACAGCCGCGGCGCCTCGCTGGGCAGGACCTGGCCGGCGGGGCGGGACGCGAGGGCGGCGGCCTCGTAGCACTCCTGGGCGGCGACGTGCAGTTCGAAGTCGGCCTTGCCGGGAATGGACCCGGACTCGCGGACGAGCCAGCCGCGCAGCTCGTCGGCGTGCGCGGCGAACAGGTCGCCGGCCTTGCGCAGGACCCCGGCCCGGACGAAGTGCGGGAGGCGGGCCCACTCGGTCTGTGCGGCTCGGGCGGCCTCGGCGGAGCGCTCCACGTCCTCGCCGGTGGCGAGGGTGACGGTGGCCAGGGTCTCGCCGGTGGCGGGTTCGGTGACCGCGTACTCAGGTCCCGACAGGGGGTGGGGCTGCCAGCTCTTGGGGTCGAGCAACGACATGACGGCTCTCCGTTCGATCACCGGTGGGACTCACCCGGAAAGCGGTAGTCCCGTGTAGTTCGCGGCCAGTTCGGCGGCCGCATGGCGGGATGCGGTGATACGGCGCAGCCGTGCGAGCTGCATCCGGCTTTCGAACGCATCCCCGTTTGGTTGAGCGTGCAACATCCTAGTCATGTCATACGAGAAGCGCGTGGCCTGCCACACACGAGAAAGACACATCTCCGAATATCCGTCGATCAGTTGTGTCGATCCTGTGCGGTGCACCTCGGTCAGGGCCCGGGCGAGGACGGACACGTCCGACACGGCGAGGTTGAGCCCCTTGGCCCCGGTCGGCGGCACGATGTGCGCGGCGTCCCCGGCGAGCAGCAGACGGCCGTGGCGCATCGGCTCGTGGACGTAACTGCGCATCGGGGTCACGGACTTGGCGGTGATCGGACCCCTGGCGAGGGTCCAGTCGGCGTCGATGGCGAAGCGGGCGGCGAGCTCGTCCCAGATGCGCTCGTCGGACCAGTCGGCGGCGTCGGTGCCGTTGGGGACCTGGAGGTAGAGGCGGGAGACGGCCGGGGAGCGCATGCTGTGCAGCGCGAAGCCGCCCTCGCCGCGGGCGTAGATCAACTCCTCGCAGGAGGGCGGCACATCGGCCAGGATGCCGAGCCAGGAGTACGGGTAGTCGTGCTCGTACGTCCGGCTCGCCGAGGCCGGGAAGGCCTCGCGGGAGATGCCGTGGAAGCCATCGCAGCCGGCGATCCAGTCGCAGGTCAGCGTCTGTTCGCGGCCCTCGTGCCGGAACCGCACCACGGGGGCGTCGCTGTCCGGCTTCTCGACCGCGAGGGCCTCCGCCTCGAACAGCAGCGGGGGCCCCTCGGCCAGTTGGAGCGCGACGAGGTCCTTCACGATCTCGGTCTGGGCGTAGATGGTGACCGTACGGCCGCCGGTGAGCGCGGGGAAGTCGATGTGGTGCCGCTCCCCCGCGAACCGCAGCTCGATGCCCTGGTGGACCAGCCCCTGCGCCTCCAGCCGGTCGGCGGCGCCGCACGCGCGCAGGGCGTCGACCGTGCCCTGCTCCAGCATTCCGGCGCGCTGGCGGTGTTCGACGTACTCCCGTGTCCTGCTCTCCAGGACCACGCAGTCGACGCCGGCGCGGTGCAGCATGCGCGCGAGGAGCAGTCCGGCGGGGCCGCCGCCGATGATCCCGACCGTGGTGCGCATGGCAGGCCTCCCTGCGTCAGTCAGCTGGAGTCGCGGTGTACCACCGTCGCTCCCAGCACCGTGTGCGTCTCGGTCGCGGCGCCCGGCTCACGCACCGCGCGGTCGACCAGTTCGGCCAGGTCACGGCCGGACGGCAGCTCGATGTGGACCGTGCTGAGCCGGGGCCGCAGCAGCCGGCCGAGGAGCAGGTCGTCGGCCCCGATCACCGCCGTGTCCTCCGGAATGCGCAGCCCCTCGTCCTGAAGGGCTCGCATCAACAGCATCGCGTATTCGTCGTTGTATGCGAACACGGAGTCGAGACCGAGGTCCCGCCAGCGGGCGGCGAGCTTGATCGCGGACTGCTCCTCGAAGGCGAGGGGCAGCTCGGTGAGCGTGGCGTCCGTGCCGAGCAGGGCGCGTCGCACCCCCGCCAGACGGGGCAGCGAGAAGCCCTCCAGGCCGCTCTCCTCGGGCACCACCACGCCGATGCGGCGCCGGCCGCGTTCGTACAGGTGGGTGCCGGCGCAGTGGCCGACGCGCTCGTGGTCCATGAGCAGGGCGTGGGCGCCCTCGACCGCCTCGGGGGCGAGCGTGACCACGGCCCGGGCGCCCGAGCGGCGGAGCAGGGAGACGCCCTGCGGGCCGAGTCCGGTGCCGGGCACCAGGACGGCGACCGGACGCAGCTCGGCCCAGGCGCGGGCCGCCTCCTCGCCCTGGAGGCCGACACTGCCGTACTGGACGACCGTGTAGTCGAGGCGGCCGAGGGCCCACTGGAGTTCGTTGATGAACTGGCTGTAGAGCGGGCCGACCGGGATGGACGGGGCGGGCATCAGGACCATGCGGCTGTGGCCGGCGCGCAGGCTGCGGGCGGCCGCGTGCGGGACGTACCCGAGTTCCTTCGCGGCGGCGTGGACGCGGCGGCGGGTGGGCTCGCTGATCCGGACGGCGCTGGTGTTGTTGAGGACGTAGGAGACGGTCGCACGCGAGACGCCGGCGAGGCGGGCCACATCGGCACTCGTGGGCACGGACCGCGGTAAAGAGGACGCGGACGTGTTCTGTATCTGCACCATGACGATCGTCATCTTTGCAGAAGCTGTGACGACGCCCACATGTGGGGTTGCCGCTTCCGCTCAGCGCAGCGGATCGGTGCCGGTCAGGCGGGCGACGAGGTCGTTCCAGCCCTTCTCCAGGCGCTCCAGCGGCATGCCGCACTGCCGGGTCAGGTGGTGGATGAGGGCCGGGTCGAGGTAGGCCATCAGTGTCTGGGCCAGCAGTTCGCAGTCGGCGTCCGGGAGGATCTGCCGCAGCAACATCGTGGTGTGCATCTGCAGGGCCCGGGCCGACGGGTGGGAGAGGCGGCGGGTCGGTTCCGCCTGCGCGGCCAGCAGCAGGTCGAGCTGTTCGGCGGAGCGGTACAGCACGGCCACGCCGAGCGCCCGCAGCCGGTCCACCGGAGGGGCTCCGGGGCCCAGCGGGGGCGGGCCGCCCATGAAGTCCGCCTGGAGGGTGTGCGCGGAGTGGTCCAGGAGCGCCATGAGCAGTCCGGTGCGGTCGCCGAAGCGGCGGAAGACGGTGCCCTTGCCCACCCCGGCCGCGGTAGCCACCGCCTCCATGGTGACTCCGGCCACCCCGTGCTCCGCGATCAGCCGGGTCGCGGCCTCCAGCAACCGGGCGCGGTTGCGGGCCGCGTCGGCACGCAGGCAGGGCTCGTCGGGGGCGGAACCGACCTCCAGAAGCTGGGGCTTGTCGAAGGGCTCCTGAGGCTTCGGGAACGGCGGCAGGGTCGCGGACATGAAGCCAGCGTAAAGCATCGGGAAGAAAACTGGACCTCGGTCCGTTTGGGATGCTAGAAACTAAACGGACCCCGGTCCGGAACATTAACGGAGTGTTTCACCCCCCTGGAGTTACGCATGTCTGTTCGCATCCTTGCGCTCGTCGGATCCCTTCGCGCCGGTTCGCACAACCGCCAGCTCGCCGAGGCGGCCGTCAAGCACGCTCCCGAGGGCGCTGAGGTCGTGCTCTTCGAGGGCCTGGCCGAGATCCCCTTCTACAACGAGGACATCGACGTCGAGGGCAACGTCCCGGCCGCCGCCGCCAAGCTGCGCGAGGCCGCGCAGGCCTCCGACGCGTTCCTGTTCTTCTCCCCCGAGTACAACGGCACCATCCCGGCCGTCCTGAAGAACGCCATCGACTGGCTGTCGCGCCCGTACGGCGCGGGCGCCTTCGGCGGCAAGCCGGTCGCCGTGGTCGGCACCGCGTTCGGCCAGTTCGGCGGCGTGTGGGCGCAGGACGAGACCCGCAAGGCCGTGGGCATCGCCGGCGGCAAGGTGCTCGAGGACGTCAAGCTGTCCATCCCGGGTTCCGTGGTCCGGTTCGCCGAGACGCACCCGGCGGACGACGCGGAGGTCGCCGCGCAGCTGACCGAGGTCGTGGCGCAGCTGCACAGCAACACGGGTGAGGTCGCGGCCGCCTGAACCTGGGGTGCTTGAACCGTTTCTCTCGAGGGGTCGGAGTTCTTTGCACTCCGGCCCCTTTGTGTGTCGCCTGCGGGCCGGTGGGGGTTGATCGCGCAGTTCCCCGCGCCCCTACGGGGCTCGTCACGTCACCGTCGTCGGAGCCAGATCTCCGAGTTCCCTGAGCGCCGCCGCGATCGCCGGGCGCTCGTGGGCTCCGGTGCGGGTGCAGGTCAGGATTTTCCGGTGGGGGTTGCCCGCGCAGCGGATCCTCACGATCCGCAGGCCGGGGGTCAGGTGGGCCAGGCGGGGGATCAGCGCCACGCCCAGGCGGTGGGCGACCAAGTGAGCCGTGACGTTCCACTCCACGGCCTGGTGGACCACGCTCGGGGTGAAGCCGGCCGCACCGCAGGCCGACATGACGTGGGTGCGGCAGGCACTGTCCACCGCGGGGGCGATCCAGTCCTCGTGAGCCGCGTCCGCGAGATCCACGCGCTCACGCCGGGCCAGCGGATGGTCCGCGGGGACGACCAGGTCGAACGGGTCGTCCAGCAGGGGCTGTTGGTCGTAGCGGGTGTCGCTCATGGGCGGGTTGTACGGGGTCGCCTCCACGACGGCCAAGTCGATCGCCCCCTCGAAGAGCAGGTCGAAGCTCTCCGGCAGGCCCAACTCCTGGATGCTGACGGTGAGTCGGCCGTGCCGCTCGCGCAGCCGGACCGCCATCGGGGCGAGCAGCGCCGAGACGGCACCGGCCAGGCCGCCCACCCGCAGGGGCCCCGCGGGCTCGTCCCGGTCGGCGCGCAGCTCCAGTTCGGCCTGCTCCCAGCGGGCCTGGATCGCGTCGGCGTGCGCGAGCAGGCTCTCGGCGGCCGGGGTGAGACGGACCCCGCGGCCCTGAGGTTCGAGCAGGTCGACGCCCAGGTCGCGGGCGAGCTGGCGGATCTGCTGGGAGGCGGCGGACGGGGTGAAGTGCAGGGCTCGGGCGGCCGCGGTGACCGTGCCGTAGTGGGCGACCGCCCTCAGGACATGGAGCCGGCGCAGGTCAATCATGAAGCCCACGCTTCAAGGTGACGTCCGGGAAGTCAACCTGGACGTGAACGAAGACTCCGCCACATGCTGGCTGTGTCGCGACGGCCGTACCCAGCCAGTGAACGCGAAGGAGTCACCATGAACAGCACGACCCGCGCCGTCTGCCCGCACTGCGGATGGCCGGACGACGCCGAGCCCTTCCAGGTGGTGTCCCGGCACGGCACGGCCGGCGGCGGCACGATGTGGACCCGGTGCGGCTGCGGTTCGTTGCAGGTCCGGGTGGTCGACGGCGCCGGCACGCGTATCGTCTCGCGCAGCCGCCCCGCCGCCGCCACGACCGGTTAGTCCAGTTCCGCGAGCCTCTGCACGGCGGGTGACGCGAAGCGTTCGATCCACTCGGCGGGGGCACCGGTGCGCGGGCCGAGGATGACCGTGTCGATGCCGAGCTTGGTGTAGCGCGCGATGTCCTGGGTGAACCCGTCGAGGTCGCCCTCGGTTGCCGACTCTCCCGTGTAGAGGACGGTCTTGCGGATCTCGTCGTAGTCGCGTCCCTCGGTGTCGCAGTGGCCGCGCAGCACGTCGAGCTTGTGGGCGACCTCCTCGGGCGAGGAGGTGAAGAGGTTGCAGGCGTCGCCGTAGCGGGCGACGAGGCGGAGGGTCTTTTTCTCGCCGCTGCCGCCGATCATGATCTCCGGGTGCGGGGTGCTGACCGGGGCCGGCACGCACAGCGTCTCGGCGAGCCGGTAGTGGGTGCCCTCGAAGGGGCCGTTCGCCGCCGGGTCCCACATCCGGAGGCAGATCCGCAGGGTCTCCTCCAACCGCTCGAAGCGCTCCGCGACCGGCGGGAACGGCACGCCGAGCCCTTCGTGCTCACGGTCGTACCAGGCGGCTCCGATGCCGAGGGTGGCGCGTCCGCCGGAGAGCACGTCGAGCGTGGTCACGATCTTGGCGAGCAGGCCGGGGTGGCGGTACGTCACTCCCGTGACCAGCGCGCCGAGCTGGACCGTCTCGGTGTGGGCCGCGAGGAAGCCGAGCGTCGTGTAGGCCTCCAGCATGGGGTCCTCGGCGCCGCCGTTGAACTCCATCTGGAAGTAGTGGTCCATCACCGACAGCCGGCTCACCCCGGCCGCCTCGGCCGCACGGCCCGCCGCGGCGAGTTCGGCGCCGAGAGCGGGGCCGCCCGCGGGATGGTCGAACCGGTTGATGTGCACACCCACGCGCATGTCGTCTCCGTTCGTGGGACTTCGCCGATGACGGCGACGCTACGACGTGGAGCGCTCTCCAAGTCAAGGGCGGGCGACGCCCCGTCACGCCGCTCGTTCCACCTCCGCCGCCTCCTCCTGGCGCCTGGCGGCGCGCAGGCTCGTGAGGGTGGTGACGGTGAGGACGAGGACGATGAAGCCGAGGGAGAAGGGGATGCTGATCTCGGGGACGTGGACGCCGGACTCGTGCAGGGCGTGCAGGACGAGTTTGACGCCGATGAAGCCGAGGATGATCGAGAGGCCGTAGCTGAGGTGGACCAGCTTCTTCAGCAGGCCGCCGATGAGGAAGTACAGCTGGCGCAGGCCCATCAGGGCGAAGGCGTTGGCGGTGAAGACGATGTACGGGTCCTGGGTGAGGCCGTAGATCGCGGGGATGGAGTCGAGCGCGAAGAGCACGTCGGTGGAGCCGATCGCGAGCATCACGACCAGCATCGGGGTCATGACCCGCTTGCCGTTCTCCACGATCCACAGCTTGGTGCCGTGGTAGCGGTCGGCCACGCCGAAACGCCTCTCCACCGTCTTCAGCAGCTTGTTCTCCTCGTACTCCTCCTCGTGTCCGCCCTTGCGGGCGTCCTGCACGAGCTTCCAGGCGGTCCAGATCAGGAAGGCACCGAAGAGGTAGAACACCCAGGAGAACGCGGAGATGATCGCCGCGCCGGCCGCGATGAACCCGGCGCGCAGCACCAGCGCCATGATCACGCCGACCATCAGCACCCGCTGCTGGTACTGCGAGGGCACCGCGAACTTCCCCATGATCAGGACGAACACGAAGAGGTTGTCCACGCTGAGGGACTTCTCGGTGATGTACCCGGCGAAGAACTCGCCCGTGGGCTTGCCGCCGCCGAAGAGAAGCAGGCCCAGTCCGAAGAGACAGGCCAGGACGACCCAGACGACGGTCCAGACACCGGCCTCCCTCACCGACACGTCGTGGGGTTTGCGGCCGATGAAGAAGTCGGCGCCGACCAGGACGCACAGGGCGAGCACGGTCAACAGCCAGACGCTGAGAGAGACGTTCACTGGTTCTCCTGGTGCGTGGGGGGCATCGACAGCGTGGTCACCTCGGGGCATCCCTTCCACCTACGGAAGGTGAACAACAGGTCATACGAGGGCAAGGAGTCGCAGGTCGCGCGCGGACGTGACGGGTTGTCGCCGCCATGACCCGCCGTACGGCGGGCAGGTTCCGCCGTACGGCGGCGCCCCGGACGGACGCCGATGCCCCGATCATGGCGCCAAGAGCCGCCGCGCCCCGCGTGAGGAGAAGCCATGACGCTTGTGCCGCCCCCGTTCGACCCCGAGCTCGGTGCCGCCCTGGACCTGATCAAGGACCTGATCTCGCCCGGCCTCACGCTGGACGAGATCGACCTCGTACGGCAGGGACCGGGTATCCAGATGCTGGCCGACCTAGACCTGACGCTGGACGGGTTCTTCGCGGTGGAGGACCGGTCGGTGCCGGGGCCGGTGGGTGCCCCGGAGATCTCCCTGCTGATCGCCCGGCCGGTCACTCCGGCTCCCGCGGGTACCGGGCGTCCGGTGATCTACCACGTCCACGGCGGCGGCATGATCATCGGCAACAACCGTGTCGGCGTCGACGGCCCGCTGGCCTGGGCGAAGGAGCTGGACGCGGTGGTGGTGTCGGTGGAGTACCGGCTGGCACCCGAGCATCCGCATCCGGCGCCGGTGGAGGACGTGTACGCCGGGCTCGTGTGGACCGCCGAGCATGCCGGGGAGATCGGTGGCGACGCCGAGCGGATCGTGATCGCGGGCGCGAGTGCGGGTGGCGGCCTCTCGGCGGCGCTGGCGCTGCTCACCCGGGACCGGAAGGGGCCCCGGCCGATCGGTCAGCTGCTGATGTGTCCGATGCTGGACGACCGCAACGACAGTCCCTCGACCTACCAGATGGCAGGGCTCGGGGTGTGGGACCGTACGGCCAACGAGACCGGGTGGACGGCGTTGCTGGGCGAACGGCGGGGCGGCCCGGATGTACCCGCGTACGCCGCCCCGGCCAGGGCCGAGGACCTCTCGGGCCTTCCGCCGGCCTTCCTCGACGTGGGCTCCGCGGAGACGTTCCGCGATGAGGTCGTCACGTACGCGTCCCGGATCTGGCAGGCGGGCGGCGTCGCGGAACTCCACGTCTGGCCCGGCGGCTTCCACGGCTTCGACGGCTTCGCCCCCCAGGCAGCCCTGTCCCAGGCGGCGCGGGCGGCGCACGTGGCGTGGTTGCGGAGGTTGCTGGGGAGCGAAGGGTGACAGGAGGGTAGGGGCGCGGGAGGCAGCGCGGGGCGGGGGGTGACGTGTCGGCTACGGCAACTGCGGCCGGGCCGTGCGGCGGTGCCCGTCGATCAGCCGCGGCTCCGCCGGGCCCGCCGTCGCGTTGCCCCGTCGAGGAGCCACAGCACCCCGGGCGGCTGGGGCCGCGGCTCCGGCTCCGGCTCCGGCTCCGGCTCCGGCGAGGCCGAGTGGCCCGGTTCTCCGTGGTCGTTCAGGGTGCTTCGGCGCTTGTATGGCGCACCATAGCCGTATGAAAGAGCTGGCCGGGCGCCTGACCGCGCTGGATCCGGACGCCGGTGCCGCCGTGCGGGTCATTGCCTACTTCGATCGGCTGTCCGAGTCCCGGGCGGGGCTGGAGGCCCTGGTCCGGGGTGCCGCCGTACTCGCCGGGGTGCCCGCGCTGCTGGTCGACGCGGAGCGGCGGGTGCGGGTGCGGGTCCAGGCCGACGGGACCCGCCGGGACTCCGGGGCGCCGCCGGATCCCGGCTGGCCGTCCGCCGCGCTCGCACCCGGCGGTGCCGCCGCGTTGTGGCTGGAGCGGGCCGAGGCGGCGCCCAGTGTCGTCGACGCGGTGATTCTGGAGCGCGCCGCGGGGGCCGTACGGCTCGTGCTGGACCGTACGCGCGGACGGGCTCCCGTGGACGACCCCGCGCTGGTCGAGACCCTGCTGGACGCCGCCGCGCCGGAGGCGGCCCGGCTGCACGCGGCGCGCGGGCTCGGGCTGGACCCGGCCGGGACCGCCCGCGCACTGGCCCCGCTCGACGGGCGGCCGATGGTCGTGGCGGGGCGGGCGGATGCCGGGCGGGCCGATACCGAACCGCTCACCGCACAGACGATCGCCGGCCTGCCCGAAGGGCGGGTCGGTGTGGGGCCCGAGGTGCCCGTGCTCGACCTGCCGCGCTCCTGGGCCGACGCCCGCACCGCGCTGCGGTTCACCGCGGAGGGCACGGCCCGGGATCCGGGGCCCAAGGTCGTGCACGCCGACGAGCTGGGCGGGGTCGCGCTGCTGGCCGACCTCGTCGCACCGGGTGCGCAGGCACCGCCCGATGTCCAGGCCCTGGAGGCGGCGGGCGCGAGCACACCTTGGCTGCTGGCCACACTGCACGCCGTGGTCTCGACGGCGAGCCTGCGCGCGGCCGCCGCCGAGATCAACGTCCACCACTCCACGCTCCAGGACCGGTTGTCCCACGCGGAGCATCTGCTGGGCTGGCCGCTGCGCACGCCCCAGGGCCGACTGCGGCTGCAACTGGCGCTGGCGATGCGGCACTTGGCCCGCTCGTAGCGGAACCCCGCGCTCGGGCGCGTTGAACTCGTCCAACTCCTCCGCGGGTACCCACAGTTCGAGGATCGTCCGGCCGCCCGCCTGCTGGACGGGGTAGCGGCTCACGAAGTCCGACTCGATCTCGAAGCGGGTGACGAATCCGGCGCCGTCGTGCTTTACGTTCCAGTCCCGGGCGATCCTGATCGCGTAGTCGTCGTCGAGGACCAGATCCAGTTCCACCGGTCCGGTGGGGCGCCAGAGGGTGGTCGTCGGTGGCCGGCCGGTCATGGGTTCGTTTCGCACCGACGAGAGGCTACTTGAGCGCGAAGGCCGCCATCCGCTGCCAGTCGGTGCCGGTGTAGGTGACGAGGTCGACCTTCGACACCCGGGCCGTGACGGGGAGGCCGGTGCGGATGTCGGCTTCGGCCTCGTCCAGTACGGCGTCGTCCTCGGACTGCGCGACCGTCAGGTGCGGGTGGGGCTCGTACTTGCCGCCGTACGGCGGGGCTTCCGGCCAGCGTGCGACGACGGAATCGGTGAGCCGGCGGAACGGTGTGTCGGGGTCGGGGGCGAGATAGAGCAGCCCGGGGAAACGTCCGCAGTCCTCGAACCGCACGTCGAAGGAGGGATGCCGGCCGAAGATCTCCTCCAGGGCGGCGCGGGTGTCGGCGTTCACGAGCGGCTCGGGCAGGAACGGGAAGACGACGGTGACATGCGCCGGGACGCCGACCCGGGCCGCCGGATCGAAGCGGTCGCGCCAGGCCCGTACCGTCGGCTCGGCCGCCGGCACGGGCACCACGAGCGCCGTCTGGCCGCTGACGAACGGGGCGGATGCGTCGACTGTCATGTCTTGGTTGTACCCGACCGGAGTCCGGCGACCGCGACCCGACACAACTTGCACGCACACAAAGCACGCTTACGCCGACTATTTCATCGATGACATATTCTGGATCCCACCACTTCGGGACGGAGGCCCAGCCCCATGACCGCGACTGACCCGGCACTCACCGCCCTCGCCCAGGGCTGGTGCGCGCTCTCGCTCCTGCACGGCAGGATCGAGGCCCACATCGAGCGCGCCCTCCAGGCCGGGCACGACCTGAGCGTGCGGGAGTACTCCCTGCTGGACGTGTTGAGCCGACAGCACGACGGGGACGGCGGGCATCTCCAGATGAAGCAGGTCGCCGACGCGGTCGTGCTCAGTCAGAGCGCCACCACCCGGCTGGTGACCCGCCTGGAGGACCGCGGGCTGCTGACCCGCTATCTGTGCCCCACCGACCGGCGCGGCATCTACACCAATGTCACCGACGCCGGCCTGACCCTGCTGGAGGAGGCCCGCCCCACCAACGAGGCGGCCCTGCGCGAGGCCCTCGACGAAGCGGCCCGCGATCCCGAGCTCGCCCCGCTGGTCAAGGCGGTCGAGACCCTCGGCGTGCCCGCCTGATCGGTGACCGTCGTCCGCAACTCCTGGTTCCGGGACGCATTCCCACGGACCGCCACGGGCAAGGTCTTCAGGGACCAGCAGTGAAGGAGCGCACCGCGTTTCGCGCGACTCGCGCACAGGAACGGAGTTTCAGCGTGACGACGAACCAGGCCACCGCCCCCGGGGACGACGTGTCACTCACCCGGATAGAGCGTCTCGACGAGGAGATCATCGCGCTGCTGGCGCGGCGTCGCGCGATGGCTCAGGAGCTCCCCGCCCCGGCCCGGGCCCGTGTCGTGGACCCCGGTTTCACGGAGACCGTGCGGGAGATCACGGACCGCTACCGCCAGGAGCTCGGCGGGGCTGGTGAACTCGTCGCCCGCGCGGTCCTGGTGCTGTGCACGCCCGGCCGCCAGAACTGAGGAAACGGCGCATCGACCTGCCGGACCGTGGCCCACAGTGATCGTTGACACCCTGTCCGGCTCGACCGTACAAAGAGCCGCATGAGTCCCCCGCAGCTTCCCCTGTCCGGCATCACCGTGGTCAGCCTGGAGCAGGCCGTGGCCGCGCCGTACGCGACCCGGCAGCTCGCCGACCTCGGGGCCAGGGTGATCAAGGTGGAGCGGCCGGGCGAGGGTGACTTCGCCCGCCGCTACGACACGACGGTGCACGGCCACTCCAGCTATTTCGTGTGGCTCAACCGGTCCAAGGAATCCCTCACCCTGGACCTCAAGGACCCGCGCGGTCTCGCGATCCTGCACCAACTCCTCGACGGCGCCGACGTGTTCGTCCAGAACCTGGCTCCGGGCGCGGCCGACCGGCTGGGCCTCGGTCCGGCCGCCCTCGCGGAGCGGTGGCCACGGCTGATCCCGTGCACCATCTCCGGGTACGGCACCGACGGGCCCTGGGCGGACCGCAAGTCGTACGACCTTCTGGTGCAGTGCCAGACCGGGCTGGTGTCGCTGACCGGGACCGCCGAGGAGACCGCGCGGGTCGGGAT
Source organism: Streptomyces sp. NPDC057253 (assembly GCF_042669125.1). Classification (NCBI taxonomy): domain Bacteria; kingdom Bacillati; phylum Actinomycetota; class Actinomycetes; order Kitasatosporales; family Streptomycetaceae; genus Streptomyces; species Streptomyces sp. NPDC057253. The sequence goes on from NZ_JBHUXV010000019.1 coordinate 25,840, forward strand.
CTCCGTCGCCGACATCGCGGCCGGGATGTACGCCTACAGCGGTGTCCTGACCGCCCTGTACACCCGCGCCTCCACCGGCAGGGCCCACCCGGTGGAGGTGTCGCTGTTCGAGGCACTGGCCGAGTGGATGAGCCAGCCGGCCAATTACACGCGATACGGCGGCACCCAGCCCCAGCGCCTGGGCACCCAGCACGCCACCATCGCCCCGTACGGCGCCTTCACGGCCGCCGACGGCAAGGACGTGCTCTTCTCCATCCAGAACGAACGCGAGTGGTCCGTCCTGTGCGCCGATTTCCTGCGGCGGCCCGAGCTGACCGGGGACCCGCGCTTCGCCACCGGGTCCGCCCGGGTCGCCCACCGCGAGGAGATCAACGCGGTGGTCGCCGAGCGGATCGCCCGTTCCGACGCCGACGAGGTGCTGAAGGACCTGGAGGAGATGGGCATCGCCTGCGCCGGGGTCAACGACGTGGCCGCGTTCCTCGACCACCCGGTCCTGGCCGCCCGCGGCCGCTGGCACGAGGTCGCCCTCCCCGGCGGGGCCACGGTGGAGGCCCTGCTCCCGCCGGCCGACCTCGCGGGGCTGCCCGCTCGCATGGAGCCGGTCCCGGCGGTGGGCGAACACACCGAGGCCATCCTCACGGAGCTCGGCCGCAGCGCCGAGGACATCGCGGCGCTGCGCACGGACGCGGTCGTGTGAGCGTCGTCGGCCGTCGGGGGCCAGACTCAGCCGTGCGTCACCACGGCAGTGGACCGTTGACGTCGAAGAAGCCCCCGGTCGGGCCGTCCGGGGCGACCTGCGCCATCCGTACGATGATCTCGGCGCCCTCCGCCACGGTCTGCGTGCCCGTGTTGCCGTTCAGGTCGGTCTTGGTGAAGCCGGGCTCCACCGCGTTGATCCGCAGGTCCGGGAACGCCTTCGCGAACTGCACGGTGAGCATGTTGACCGCGGTCTTGGAGGTCGGGTAGGCGATGCCCGGATAGAAGTGCGCGGGATGGTCCGGGTCGGAGAGGTGGGTCAGGGAGGCCAGTCCGCTGCTGACGTTGACCACGACCGGGGCGGCGGAGCGCCTCAGCAGCGGCAGGAAGGCGTGCAGGACGCGGACGACACCGAAGACGTTGGTCTCGAAGGTGGTGCGCATGTGGTCGGCGGTGACGGTCTCGGCGACCGGCACGCTGTTGTCGTCGGTGCGGGTCTCGATGCCGGCGTTGTTGATCAGGACGTCGAGGCCGCCGTCGGCCTCGACGGTCTTGGCCGCGGCGGCCACGGACGCGTCGTCGGTGACGTCGAGCTGGACGAACCGGGCGCCGAGCTCGTCGGCGGCGCGGCGGCCGCGCTCGGCGTCACGGGCGCCGATGTAGACGGTGTGACCTGCGGCGACGAGCCTGCGGGCGGTCTCGTGGCCGAGACCCTTGTTCGCTCCGGTGATGAGTGTTGTCGTCATGTCACCCACCTTCCTGCGCCGTCGCGGAGTCAGCCAGAAGACCCCTCTTCCTGGGACTGGCGGTACCAGGCACATCCGCGGCCGGCGGTGTTCACTGGGGACATGGCGGCGACGGAACTGGGACAGGCACTGCGGCGCTGGCGTGACCGGGTCGCCCCGGACGCGGCCGGGCTGCCCTCGGGCGGTCACCGGCGGGCGGCCGGACTGCGCCGCGAGGAACTGGCCCTGCTGGCCGGCATCTCGGTCGACTACGTGACGCGCCTCGAACAGGGCCGGGCGGTCAACCCGTCGGTGCAGGTCGTCGAGGCGCTGGCCCGGGCGCTGCGGCTGTCTGGGGACGAGCGGGCGTATCTGTTCGGGCTCGCGGGGCAGGTGCCACCGGGACCCGATGTCGTGCCCGCCTTCATCACGCCCAGTGTGCAGCGCCTGCTCGACCGGCTGGTCGACACCCCCGTCGCGGTCTCCGACGCGGCCATGACGCTGCTCATGGCCAACCCGATGTACGCGGCGCTGCTGGGCGATCCCTCCGGCCTGCGCGGTTTCGAACGCAACAGCGTCTGGCGCAACTTCACTGGCGTGCCGACGCGGGTGCGGCACACTCCGGAGGAACGCGCGGCCTTCGAGGTGGGCATGGTCGCCGAACTGCGCGCGACCGCGGCCCGCTATCCCGCCGACCGCCAACTGACGCTGCTCGTCCGGGAGCTGCGCGGCCGCAGCGAGCGGTTCGCCGAACTGTGGGACGCGGGGGTGGTGGGCCGTCTCACCGCCTCCCGCAAGACGGTCGAACACCCTCAGGTCGGCACCCTCACCCTCGACTGCGACCTGCTCCGGGTGGAGGAGAACGACCTCCACATCCTCGTCTACTCGGCCGATCCCGGCGCCGAGGCGGCCGAGAAGCTGCGCCTGCTCTCGGTGCTCGGCACGCAGAGCCTGGTCGAGCAGGGCCGGCAGCCCGCGTCCGGCTGAGGGCGCCGTTGTCGGTGCCGCGTGGCAGCCTGGCCGTATGACGAGGGAAGCGTTTCGGGTGCGGCCCCTGGACGAGGGCACCTGGCCGGACTTCGCCGCGCTGGTCGAGCGGCACAACGGCGTGTGGGGCGGCTGCTGGTGCATGGCCTTCCACGAGGAGGGGGTGAGCGACAGGAAGCCCCCGGAGCGGAGCCGGGCGGAGAAGGAGCAGCGGGTGCGTGAGGGCAGGGCGCATGCATCGCTCGTGTACGACGGCCCGCTGTGCGTCGGCTGGTGCCAGTTCGGGCCGACCGCCGAACTGCCCCGGATCAAGCACCGGCGTGTCTACGAACAGGGCCTCGACACCCTCCCCGACTGGCGCGTCACCTGCTTTTTCGTCGACAGGACCCACCGGCACGAGGGGGTGGCGTCGGCCGCTCTCGACGGCGCCCTGGACGAGATCGCCCGCGGGGGCGGGGGCACCGTGGAGAGCTACCCCGAGGACACCGAGGGCCGCTCGGTGTCCTCGTCGTTCCTGCACAACGGCACGGTGGCGCTCTTCGAGAGCCACGGCTTCGAGCGCACCCGCCGGATAGGCAAGCACCACTGGGTGGTCACCCGGGTCGTGCCGGGCCAGGCCCGGCCGTTCAGCCCTCGATGAGCAGGACCTTCACGTCCCAGGGCCCGAGGGCCACCTCCTGCGGGTGGGTCGTGTCCGTGAGGACGTCGCGGACGGGCTCCGGCACCGGCACCGTCACCTCGTCCCACGACCAGTTGTGCAGGAAGCGGACCCGGCGGCCGTCCCGCGCGGTGGCCGAGGTCGCGGTGACGCTCGGGTGGCCGGGGCGCCAGGGGTCGGGGGCGGCCCAGTCGAACAGCGCCCGCGCGAAGGCGGGGTCGGGCACCGTGCCGACGTAGGTGATCCGGCCCTCGCCGCAGGTCCGGGTCGTGGCGGCGGGCCAGCGGCCGAAGTGGGGGTGCTCGTAGGTGGCCACCTCCTCGGCGCCCCGCGGCTGGAGGCCGTCGGCCCAGTGCAGGGCGTGCGCCTCGGGCGGCAGCGGCAGTACGGCCGTCCCGGTCACCTGCACGGGTCCGCCGAGGTTGCTGAACTCGTCGTACGTCACCCCGGCGGCCTCGGTCAGCCGCCCGGGCTGCACCTCGGTGCGGGCCCGCGCCTCGGTGTCGCCGTACGCCGTGCGGGGGCCCACGACCAGGTGACCGCCCGCCTCGGCGTACGCCTTCAGCCGGTCCAGGACCGCGTCGTCGGCCGCGTAGTAGGCGGGGACGACCAGCACCGGCGGCAGGTCCGTGCCGGGGAGTTGCATGGGGTGCAGGATGCGGGACTGGAGGCCCGCGTCGAAGGCGCCCCGGTAGAACGCGTCGAAGATCCGCTCGTACGACCGCTCGTCCCCGTCCCCGTCCCCGTCCGCCGTGGGCAGCGGGGGCTGGCCCTCGAGCGCCCACTTGCTGGGGCCGTCGTACAGGAAGGCGACGTCGGCGTCCGGGGTGAGGGACGCGGTCAGGTCGCCCGCCTTCTCCAACTCCGCTCCCAGCGCGGCCAGTTCCCGGTACACCCGGCCGGGGCGGCCGTTGTGCGGGAGGACACCGCCCCAGTAGGTCTCGGCACCGAAGTGCAGGGTGTGCCAGTGCCAGTACTCGATCATGGAGGCGCCCCGGGAGATCAACGCCCAGGCGGCCTGGCGCCATTGGCCGTCGTAGGCGGGGCGGTTGTTCCACGGGTGGCCGATCGCCTGGGCGTTGGTCTCCGTGACCAGGAAGGGCTCCTGGCGGGAGGAGTACATGCGGTCGGCGCTGCGGTAGAGCGCCCAGGTCCCGTTGGTCGTCCAGTCCTGTGCGCGGCCGCCGCGGTCGGGCAGTTCCAGGGCGTCCTGCATCGTGTAGTACGGGTTGCCCGCGGTGACGTCGAGGCGTGCGGTGAGCTGGTCGTCCTCGACGCCGGGACGGTCGTAGGAGATGCAGGTGGTGACGAACTGGCCGGGGCGGGCGTACTCGCGGACGATGCCGGCCTGCCACTCGATGAACTCGGTGACGAGCCGGGCCTGGAAGCGGCGCCAGGCCAGGTCGTACTGGGGCTGGGCATTGCCGTCGGGCGTCCACAGGTCGGCCCAGGTGGAGAGCCGGTGCGACCAGTAGACCAGGCCCCATGCACGGTTGAGGGTCTCCACGTCGCCGTAGCGCTCGCGGAGTTCGTCGGTGAAGCGCTGGAAGACGCCGTGGTTGTGCAGGAGGTGGAGGCCGGGTTCGTTGTCGACCTGGTAGCCGATCACGGCCGGGTGGCCGGCGTACCGGGCGACGATCCTCCGGATGATCCGTTCGGCGTGGAAGCGGAACGCCGGGTGGGTGAGGTCGACCTCCTGCCGGGCGCCCCAGCCGATGCGCTCGCCGGTGCGCGACTCCCCCGCGATCTCCGGGTACTGGCGGGCGAACCATGGCGGCACGGCGTACGTCGGCGTCCCGAGGATCACGGAGATGCCCCGCTCGTGGGCGCCGTCGAGGACGGGCTGGAGCCAGTCCAGGTCGAAGCGGCCGTTCTCGGGCTCCCAGGTCGACCAGACCGACTCGCCCACCCGGATCACGGTGAAGTGCGCCTCGGCCATCAGGTCGAGGTCGTCCTTCAAGCGCTCGTACGGCTGGTACTCGTGGTAGTACGCGGCTCCGAACAGGACCCGGGGTGGCAGCTGGAACATCCTTCTCCCATACGGTGGTTGAGTCTTACTTCGGTGACCCGTCAGCCCTTCACGGCCCCCGTGGACAGCCCTTCGAGGAGCTGCCTGCGCAGGACCACGAAGAGGGCGACCGCGGGCACCACGGCGATGACGGCTCCGGCGAGCGCGCACGTGACCCCTCACGTGGTGCGGCTACGGGGGTGCGCGGGTGCGGCCGTTCCTGGCGGCACGCGCGGGCAGGGCGGAGCGGGCCGGCGGCATGGTGGGCCGCGGGCCGTCGCGCCGACGGTTCAGCGAAGGGGTGGTGCGGGTTCGCGTACCGGGCCGCTGGAGGCCCGTACGGTCAACTCGGTGGCGGCGGCCGCCTGTTCGGGCGGTGCGGGTCGGTCCTCGATCATGGCGATGAGGACGTCCACGGCCCGGTCGGCGACCGCGGTGAAGTCCTGGCGGACGGTGGTCAGGGGCGGGGCGAGATAGGCGGCGGCGGGGATGTCGTCGAAGCCGACGACGCTGATGTCACCGGGGACGGACCGGCCCGCCTCGGCGAACGCCCGCAGTGCCCCGATCGCCATGTCGTCGTTGGCGGCGAACACAGCGGTGACGTCGGGGAGTTCGGCGAGCCGGCGCCCGGCGGTGTACCCGGAGGCGGGGCTCCAGTCGCCCTCGGCCGCCAGCGGGGGCTCGGGGGCACCGGCGGCGGCGAGGGCCTCGCGCCAGCCGCGGACACGGTCACGGGCGGCCCACCAGTCGAGCGGTCCCGGGATGTGCCAGACGGTGCGGTGTCCCAGGGAGAGCAGGTACTCGGTGGCGGTCCGGGCGGCCGTGACGCCGTCGGCGCCGACGACGGCGGTGTTGGCGTGACCGACCTCGACGCCTTCGGCGAGGCTGACCACCGGTACGTCGGCGCTGACGCGCAGGGGTGTCCCGTCGTCGATCGGCTCGGACAGGACGATGCCGTCCACGCCCTGTTCGAGGAGCGCCTCCACCGCGACCTGGACGGGCTGGCCCTCCAGGGTGCCGGCCAGGGTGAAGGCGTAGCCCTTGCGGTGCATGGCCCGCTCCAGGGCGAGGAGCAGGGTGGCGGGGCCGTAGAGGGCGGTGCCGAGCGAGACCACGCCGATGCGCCGGTAGCGGCCGAGGAGCAGGGCGCGCGCCGCGTTGTTCGGGCGGTAGCCCAGCTCCTCCACGGCCCGGAGCACGCGGTCGCGCACCTCCGGGCTGACGTGCGGTTCGCCGTTGACGACCCGCGACACGGTCTTCTGGGAGACGCCGGCGGCCCGCGCGACCTCGGTCATGCCGGGGCCGCGGCGAGGACGGCGGGAGCCGGGTGTCATCGTCTGCTCTCCTTGTCGACTACGTAGTCATACAACGCGGCAGCATGGCCGCATCACTGGATGACTACGTAGTCAAGACAGTGACACCCTTCTCCGGACCGCGTCAACGCCTCGTACGCGGCCGAAGGTTCCTGGGGCAAACCGAAGCGGAACGTGAGCCACCCCACAATCGAGACGCTCCCGTTTCGATAGTGGCGGAGTTAGGCTGAGATCCACGAAAACGAAACCGTTTCGTTTAGCACGATTGCCCGCTGGGCGAGGATGGAGCACGCACGCCATGACCAGCATCCTCATCGCCACCGGCCAGGCACTTCAGCGTGTCGGCCTCCGTATGCTCCTGGAGTCGCAGCCCGACCTGACCGTGGTCGGCGAGGCGCCTCCCGGACCCGAGACGGTCCGGCTCAGCGCCCTGCTGCGGCCGGACGTCGTCCTGCTGGACGGCCGTAGCTCCGACCCGGACACCGCCGAGACGGTCCGGCGGATCACCCACGCGCCCGACGGGCCCGCCGCCCACGTCCTGCTGCTCACCGCGGCGGACGACACCTCCCCCTACGCCGCCCTGCGCGCCGGGGCCGCCGGGCATCTGCACGAGGGCGCCACCGCCGAGGAACTCGTCGCGGCCGTCCGGGTGGTGGCCGCCGGTGACGTGGTCGTCTCCCCCGGGCTGACCCGGGCGCTCATCGACGCCGTCCGCAACCAGCGGGCCCTGGACGGCCCGGGGCCCGGCAACCGGCTGGGCAGCCTCACCGAACGCGAGCGCGACGTGCTCGCCGCGGTCGCCTCCGGCGACTCCAACTCCGAGATCGCCGACCGGCTCTCCATCGCCCCCACCACGGTGAAGTCCCACGTCAGCAACATCCTCACCAAGATCGGCGCCCGCGGCCGGGTCCAGGCGGTCGTCTTCGCCTACGAGTCGGGCCTGGTCAGACCGGCCCAGCACGTCCTGCACGCGTGAGCACCACGGGCTCATCCTGACGGGTGCCGGCCCCTGGACCTCGGCAGTGCGCCCGAGTCGGTCCGGCCGTCGCCGGTCACGCCGTTTCGAGGCCGCCGTCGCCAATCAAGCCGCCGTATAGCCGAGTTGGCGTCGCATGTACGGCGTCATGAGGGTCTTCGCCTTGGCCAGAGCGGTCGTGCGGCCGCCCAGGACCGCGGTCTCGCCGCCCGGCACGGGGAGCATGGTCACTCCGTCGGCCGGGCCGAAGGGCACGATCAGCGGGGTGCGGTGGATCGGCCGGTAGAAGCGCGGCTCCTTGCGGTGCCGGCCCGAACTGTTCAGGTGGGCGCGGATGTTCCAGGCGGCGAGGTCCGCCTGCGCGAGCGCGGCCGGGGTGATCTTGAGCTCGCTGGCGTCGTTGACGTCGCCGACCGCGAAGACGTCCAGGTGCCCCTCCGCACGCAGCGCGCGGTCGACCTTCACATGCCCGGACGGGTTCAGCCAGTCGCCGTGTCCCGCGAGACGCAGCCAGAGCGTGTTGGGGGTGGTGCCGGTGGCCCAGAAGGAGAGGTCGGCGGCGATGACGTCGCCGTGGGCCTCGCGGTAGGTGCCGAAGTCGTTGCCCGGGGACATGAAGGAGTTCAGCCGGACCTCCACGTCGTGGGCCTCCAGCCAGGTGAGCGCCCTGCGTCCGGCCCGCTCGCTGCCGGTGTTGTCGAGCAGCGCGGGACCGGAGTGCGCGAGCGTGACCCGGGCCTCGGGCCGGGCCAGCCGGATCTCCGCGCTGAGTTCGACGCCGGAGGGTCCGCCGCCGACCACGAGGATGTGCTCGGCGAAGGCGATCTTCTGCTGGTGGTCGTTGAAGGTCTTCACCGCCTCCTCGGTGGTGGTGCCGCCGAACCGGGCGGGTGCCGGGTAGTCGGCGCCGGTCGCGATCACCACCACGTCGTACGGCAGCCGCGTCCCGTCGGCCAGCAGCACCTGCCGTGCGGAGGTGTCGACGGTGACCGCCTTGCCGACGACGACCCGGCCGTGGCGCAGCAGCCGGTCGTACGGGATGAACGGGGTCACCGTCCACTCCCTGCGCACCCCGGCGCGCAGGGAGGAGATGCGGTGGAAGAAGACCTCCTTGCGGTCCACCAGGGTGACCCGTGCCGTGGGGTCCAGCCGTTTGGCGAGCCGGACGCCCGCATATCCGCCGCCGATCACCACTACGTCGCCGTCGCTCACCGAGTCTCCTGAAACCGTGGGGGGAGGAGTGCCATGACGGACAAGCCGCTCCCCCGAGCACTCGGATGACGGCGAGCGTAACGCTTGAAACATAAAGTGGCGGTCGGGTCCTGTGTGCTTTCCGTGAATGTCAGACGCCCGGGTCGTTGCCTCCGAGTTCGTACTCGAACCAGATGCGGTGGGTGCCGTCGGCGTCGACCGCGAGGCCGCCGCTGCCGGTGATGCCCGCCAGGTCGCCGGTGCCGCTGGCCGGGACTATGTGGAAGAACTCCGCGCTGCGGTCGCTGCCGGAGGTCGTCGCCGAGTGCACGAAGTTGAAGGCGCCGGACCGCTCGTGCAGGGAGCCCTCGAAGGACTCCATGGCCACATAGGTGCCGACGCCCGACTCCTGGTCGTACGCGGCGGTGAACAAGGTCGCCGCACGGCCGGCGACCTCGCCCTCGAAGTGCTTCTCGAGCGTGGCGACACCGACCGGGAGCCCGGTGGCCACGGGCGGCTCGGGCTTCAGCTCGGTCGGCACGAACGCTTTGACGCTGAACGTTCCGTTGGCTCTCATACGCCGAAGGTACCGACCGGGTCTGACAGTGCCCGGCCGCCCGTGCGGGCCTACTTGGGCGGGGTCGGCGTGTCGTGGGTGCGGTACATGGCCTGGACGTCCAGTTCCAGCTGCACCGTGGGCCCCACCACCGCGATGCCCCGGGCCAGCATCGACCGCCAGTTCAGGGTGTAGTCCTCGCGGTGCAGCTCCGCCGTGGCGAGGGCCGCACAGCGCAGTTCCTCGCCGTAGCCGCCGTTGACCGTGCCCAGGTACGTCGTGTCCAGGGCGACCGAGCGGCTCACGCCGTGCATCGTCAGGCTGCCCTGGAGGGTCCACTTGCTGCCGCCGCGGTAGGCGAAGCGGGTGCTGACGAAGTCGATGTGCGGGAAGCGCTCGACGTCCAGGAAGTCGCCGGAGCGCAGGTGGTTGTCGCGGGTGGAGTTGCCGGTGGTGATGCTGGAGGCGTCGATACGGACCTGGACCCGGGACTGGGACATGTCCTGCGCGACCTGGATGCCGCCCTCGAAACGCTCGAAGCGGCCGTGGACATGGGCCATGCCGACGTGCTTGGCGATGAAACGGATCGCGGTGTGCGGCGGATCGAACAACCAGACACCGGGAGTGGGGAGTTGGAGCGCCTGGGCGGGCTGGAGCCAGACCCGCTCGGCCGGCGCCGTACCGACCGACCCGACCTCGATGGTCTCGCGGTGCGGCTGGAGTCCTTCGGCCGCGGCCATCAGGCTGTAGCGGCCGGGCGGGAGCACGGCGACGAAGTAGCCGTAGGGGTCGGTCGTCCCACGAGCCGCGACGCGATGGGTGTCCAGGGCGGTGACGGTGACGTCGGCGCCCGCCATGGGCGAGCCCATCGGGTCGACGACCTCACGGGCCACGGCGCCCGCGCCCGCGGGGAGGGGGACGGAGAGGCCCGCCGCCTCGGCATGGGCAGTCTTGGACCGCCGGCGCCGGAGGAGTGCGAGGGCCATGATGTTCACCTTTCCTAGGGGACGTGCTGTTCTGCTGCGGGACTCACGGCCGGCGGCCCTCGAAGGCCGCCTGGAGCACCGCCCGCACACCCTCCGCCGTCACAGGACGCGGATTGGCGTACGGCTGTCCCGCCACCTGTACGGCCGCCTCGGCCACGTCGGTCTCCTTGAGGCCGAGTTCGGCGAGGGAGCGCGGAGCGCCGAGGCGTCCGGCCAGCTCCCACAGGGCTCGTGACGGGTCGTCGGTGTCGAGTGCCCGGCTCAGTGCGCTCAACGCCCCTGGGGCGGCGGGGGCGTTGTAGGCGAGGGCGTACGGCAGGACCACCGTGTGGGTCTCGGCGTGCGGCAGGCCGAAGGTGCCGCCGAGGACGTGGCAGAGCTTGTGGTGCAGGCCCATGGTGGTCGACCCGAGGCAGGTCCCGCACAGCCATGCCGCGTACAGGGCCCGGCCGCGCGCGTCCAGGTCCTCCGGATGCGCGGCGAGCAGCGGCAGCGCCTCGGCCATCGCCCGTACGCCCTCCTGGGCCATCAGCGCGATCAGCGGCGAGGTGTCCGGGGCGTAGAGGGCCTCCACGGCGTGCGCGAGGGCGTTGACACCGCTGGTCACCGTCAGGGGCACCGGCATCGAGACGGTCAGCTCGGGGTCGTAGACGACACTGCGGGGCTGGACCTTCGGGTCGCGGCCGGTGCGCTTGGCGCCGGCCTCGGTCAGGCCCCAGACGGGGGTCATCTCGGAGCCCGAGTAGGTCGACGGCACGGCGATCAGGGGCAGTCCGGTGCGCAGGGCGATCGCCTTGCCGAGGCCGACGGAGGAGCCCCCGCCGACCGCCACGACCCCGTCGGCCCCGGCCGCGCGCGCGACCGCGACGGCCCGGTCGGCGTCCTCGACGGGGACGTGCATCCGGGCCTCGGCGTGCAGCCCCGCGCAGGAGTCGCCGAGCGCGTCGGCGACCGCGCGTGCGACGGCCTCGCCGCGTCTGCCACACACCACCAACAGCCGTCGCAGGCCCAGGTGTTCGGCCTCGGCGGGGGTGGCGGCCACGGCGGCGCCGGGCCGGAAGACGACCCGGCCGGGACGGCTCTCGTAGGTGAAGTCGCCCGTGAACGTCATGCGTTCGGCTCCAGTACGAGGTCGAAGCGGGCGTGCCGGAACGGGTTCGGGATGCCGAACTCCGCGGCCAGGGACGGGTCGTCGGTCGTGGCGAAGTCCTGCACCAGGCTCTGCTTCACGGCGAAGACGGCGTCGGAGTCGAGGTAGTCGCTGCCCGCGACGAAGATGTGCGTGGTGACGGGGACGTGCCCCTCGGCGGCCACGATGAAGTGGATGTGCGCGGGCCGGTAGGGGTGTCGTCCGGTCGCGCTGAGAAGGTCGCCTACCGGGCCGTCGGTCGGGATCGGGTACGGCGCCGGGACACAGGTGCGGAACCAGAAGCGGCCCTCGGCGTCGGCGGTGAACAGTCCGCGTCCGTTGCCCGCGGGCTGCGCGTCGGGCTGCTGGACGTCGTAGAAGCCCCGGTCGTCGGCCTGCCACACGTCGAGGACCGCGCCGGGCAGCGGGGTGCCGTCCGCCGAGCGGACCCGGCCGCTGACCACGCACGGCTCGCCGCCGCCCACCAGGTCGATGTCGTCGCCGAGTTCCCGGACGGGCGACTCGGTCATGTGGAAGGGGCCGAGCACGGTGGACTCGGTGGTGCCCTGCACCCGGTCGCCGTTGACCGTCTCGACCAGCATGGAGACGCCGAGGACGTCCGAGAGGAGGATGAACTCCTGCCGGGTGTCGGTGCACTTCTGCCCGGTCGCCGTCAGGAAGGCGATCGCCTGCTCCCACTCCTGCTGGGTGAGCCGGGTCTCGCGCACGAAGTCGTGCAGATGTCCGATGAGCCCCGCGAGCAGCTCACGCAGGCGGGGGTCGGCGGTCCCCCGGAGACTGGCGACGGCCTCCTCGGTGACGGCGACTCCGATCGCGTCCGTGGTCATCCCGGCTCCTCCTCGTCGACGTGCGGGTTCTCCCATGGTCGCGCGTCCTCAGGCGTGTCCGAGGATCCGCCGCAGCGCGTCGGTCAGAAGTCCTTCGGCGTCGGGAGCGGCACTCGGGTGCCGGAAGGCCACGAACCCGTCGGGCCGTACGAGCAGGGCGCCCGCGTCCGAGATCTCGCTGAGCCGCGCCCAGTCGCCGTAGGGGTCCTCGTACTCCTGTCCGGGCCCGACGACGACGGTGGCGATGTCGACGTCCTGTGCCGCGGCGGCCCGCAGCCAGCCCTCGCCGCCGATGCCGGTGAGGAGGGTGAAGCGGCCCTTGCCGACGGTGTCCAGCGTGGACACCGTGCGGGTGCCCGAGGTGATCCAGGCGTGCGGGATGCGGGCGCCGGGCCGGGAGGTGGGCTGGTGGTGGAGTTCGGGGTCACGCGCGAACGTCTCCGGCGGGGTGCCGTCGGGGACGACCGCGTCCGAGGCGTAGCGCTGGTTGAGGTCGACGCCGTGCGCGTTGAACTCGTACACCTTGAAGGCGATGGCCTCGCGCAGTTTCGCCCGCTGCTTCTCGGCGGCCTCGGTGGCGTCCTTGCGGGCGGCGATGTTGGCCCACAGCTGTTCGGGGGTCTGCGGGGCGAGCCCGTCGAGCGCCTCGAAGATGGGCGCGGTCTCGCCGATGGACTGGTTGGCGCGGGTGACGACCTGCTTGCCGATCGGGGCGCGTTCGGCGGTGTAGGTGTCGAGGAGCTTCGGGGCAGCGGTGCCGTCGAGGACGAGCTTGAGCTTCCAGGCGAGGTTGTAGGCGTCCTGGATGGAGGTGTTGGAGCCGAGGCCGTTGGACGGCGGGTGCCGGTGGGTGGCGTCTCCGGCGCAGAAGACCCGGCCCTCGGAGTAGCGCTCGGCGTACATCTCGTTGACGGTCCAGGCCGAGGACGACTTGATCGTCACCGGGATCTCGTCGTCACCGACCAGCTGCCGTACGACCGACTCGGCGTACTCCGTGGTCAGGTCGGGGGCGCCCGCCGTGACGTCGTAGCCCCACACGATCAGCCACTCGTTCCACGGCCGCACGCAGCGCACCAGGCCCGCGCCGATGCCGCCGACGGTGGCGCCCGGGGCGAGGACCCAGTACAGGGTGGACGGGCGGTGGGCCGTGTACCGGGCCAGGTCGGCCTCGAAGACGATGTTGATGCTGCCGGCCACGCCCATCTGGCCGCCCATCGGCAGCCCGGCGTCCTCGGCGACCTTCGAGCGGCCGCCGTCCGCGCCGATCAGGTACTTCGCGCGGATCTCGTACGTGTCCCCGCGCAGGCGGTCCCGGACGGTGGCCGTCACGCCGTCCGCGTCCTGGGTGTGGGAGAGGTACTCGGTCTGGAAGCGCAGGCTGGTGCCGCGGGCGACGGCCGCGTCGACGAGGACCGGCTCCATGAGGTGCTGGGGCATGTCGCACATGCGGGTGGGGCTGGCGAGTTCATGGGCGGCCTGGACGAGCGGGTCGTTGCCCCAGGAGCGCACCCGGCCGAGTTCCTCACCGGCCAGGCTGGTGCAGAAGGTGGTGTTGCCCATCAGGTGCTGCGGGGTCGCCCGGGCGACGACCTCCTGCTCGACGCCGAGGTCCCGCAGCACCTCCATCGTGCGCTGGTTGGTGATGTGCGCGCGGGGCGTGTCGGCGAGGCTCGCGTAGCGGGTGACGACGATGTTGGGGACGCCGTAGGTGCTCAGGGCGAGCGCGGCCGAGGCTCCGGCCGGCCCGCTGCCTACGATCAGGACGTCGGTCTCGACGACGGTGGACACGGGCGCTCCTGGCGGCTCACGGACGACGGACAGTCTTGATCATGGTGGGGCGGGGCGGTGTGCGGGTGTCTCAATTCGATACATGGTCCTGCGCCGGCGGGGGATCCGCCTGTCGTACGGGGCAGTCGTTGCGCGTTCAACGGAACCCGCTACGGTGGGTGTGCCGTGACCACCACAGAGCACTCCCCCGCGCTCCACGCCCTCCCGCCGCTGGGAGTGGCGCGGGAGTACTTCCTGTCCGGACGCGAGGTGCCCGCCGGGGTTCCCGAGGAGGTGCTCGCGGCGTGGCGCCGGGCACGGTTCTTCGGTGTGCCGCACGACTTGAGGGAGCCCGCCGCGCCGGTGCCCCGGCCCGGTGAGACGCCCCTGCTCGGCGCCGCTCGGCCGGTGCTGGAACGGATCGCGCCCGCCCTGGCCTCCGGCCGCTCGGTCCTCTTCCTCACCGACGCGCGGCTACGGGTGCTGTGGACGTCCGGCGGGGCCCCCGGGCTGCCCCCGTGGCCCGGCCTGTCGGAGCAGGAGGTCGGGCACAACAGCGCGGCCCTCGCACTGCGCACCCGGCACCGGGCCGAGGTGCACGGGCCCGAGCACTTCCTCGACGTGTGGCAGGACGTGTCGGCGGTCAGCGTGCCGGTGCTCGCGCCGAAGAGCGGTCACGCGCTCGGCACGCTCACCGTCGCCTCGCACCTCGCCGGCGGCCGCCCGCCGCATCCGCAGGCGGCGCTCGCCGAGGCCGCCGCCACCGCGGTGGAGGCCGAACTGCTCGCCCGGGCGGGACGCCCCGAACAAGTGCTGCTCGACGCCTACTTGCGGGCCACCCGCGGCGAGGAGCGCGCGGTGGCCGCGCTGGACGGCCGCAACCGCCTGCTCAGCGCGGCGGCGGAGCGGCTCGCGACCGAGGAGGTGCTGCGGGCCCTTGAGCGTACGGCGGTGACGGCACGGCACTCGGACACGCCACCGGCCGCCACGCTGCCCGAGGGCGCCGGGTGCACGGCCCGGATCGAGGTGGTGCGGCAGGACGGGGCGGTCCTCGGGATCGTGGCCGTCCTGGAGCCGCGGGACGAGCACCCGCCGCGCTCCCGGCCACGGCACCTGCCCGCCCTGGCCGGTTCCTCGCTCCCCTGGCGGTTCGCCGTGGAGCGCGCCGCCGAACTGGCCCGTTCGCCCGAGCCCGTGCTGCTGACCGGTGAGCGCGGCACGGGCAAGACCGCGCTGGCCCGGGAGCTGCTCGGCCGCTCGCCCCTCCAGGTCGTCGACGCCGCCGAAGAGGGCGCGCTCGAAGGGGACTTGGCTCAGTGGGCCGCGCGGGGCCCGCTGCTCCTGCGGCACGCCGAACGGCTGACACAGCCCGCCGTGGCCGCGCTGAACTCCCTGCTCGACACCCACCCCGACGCCCGGCTGCTGGTCACCCACACCCCCGGCACCCCGCCCGGACCGTGCCTCCAGCGGCTCCTCGACAAGCTGGCGGCCCGCTCGGTCACCCTGCCGCCGCTGCGCGAACGCACCGAGGACATCCGGGAGTTGCTCGCCGCCCTCGCCCCGCGGCCCGCGGCGGGCAGTCCTCCGCTGACCTGGACCCTGGACGCCCTGCGCGCCCTGGAACAGCATCCGTGGCCCGGGAACGTCACCGAACTGGCCCATGTGGTGCAGGCGTTGGCGGAACACCGGCGGGCCTCCGGGCCGATCCGGCGGGCCGAGCTGCCGGACTCCCTGCGGGAGGGCCCCGCCGTCCGCCCGCTCAGCCCGATGGAACACGCCGAGCGCGCCACGATCCTCGAGACCCTGCACCGCCACGGCGGCAACAAGTCCCGCGCGGCGGCGGCCCTGGGCATCGGCCGGGCGACGCTGTACCGCAAGCTGCGGGAGTACGAGGGCTGACGCCGGTCACGGGCAGGAGCGGGACCCGGGGGACGGTTCGTCGGCGGCCGGGGGCAGCTCGTCCGTGCCTGGGGCGGCTCGTCGGCGCCGGGGGACGGCTCGTCGGCGCTCTCCCGTGCGCGGCCGGCCGCATCGGTGCCGGGGAGCTGCCGGGCCGATCGGCGGGGCGGGTCACCGAGTCACAGCAAGGCTGCATACCGTAGGAGGAGATCACCCCCTGCCCGGGAGCACCCATGACCGGTAGCCGTCGTAAGAGACCCGGCGACGCCTTCGACACCATCGCGCCCCCGGGCGATGCCGAGGTGGTCGTCGGGGTGGTGTCCGTGACCGTCCTCGTGGAGGTCCTCGGGGCGCTGTCCGGCTCCGAGGTGTGGCTCCTCGGGCTCCTGGTGTTCCTGCCGGGCGCGGCCTCGGCGCTGGGCACGGTACGGCAGACGACGTTCGTGGCGGTGTGGACCACGGTCGTCGTCACCGTCACCGTGCTGCTGCGGGACCGCGAGGCGGGCCACTGGTTCGACCGCCTCCTGCTGATCCTGTTCACCCTGGGCCTGGCCGCGACCTCGGTCTACGGCTGCCACCGGCGGATCCGACGCGAGGAGGCGATGCTGCGGCTGCGGTCCACCGCCGCGGCCATGCAGCGGCACATCCTGCATCCGCTCCCCCTGCTCACCGACGACGTCCTGGTCAACGGCGTGTACGAGCCGCTCCAGGAGGACCGGCTGGTCGGCGGCGACATCTACGACGTCGTCGAGTCGCCGTTCGGGACCCGGGTGCTGATCGGTGACGTGCAGGGCAAGGGGCTGACGGCCGTGGGCGCCGCGTTCGCCGTCATCGGCGCCTTCCGCGAGGCCGCCCACCGCGAGCCCACCCTCACCGCGCTCGCGGACGCGCTGGACGCGGCGGTCGTACGGCACAACTCCTACGCCACGCACACCGGCGACGACGAACGCTTCGTCACCGCGCTCGTGGTCGGCGTGGACGCGGACACCGAGGTGCAGGCCGTCAACTGCGGACATGTCCCGCCGTACGTCCTGTACGACGGCAAGGTCAGCGCACCCGTACTCGACACGGGTGTCCCGCTGGGCCTGGCCGAGCTCGCCGACGAGCCGACCACCGTCGGCTGGTTCGACTTCCCCGCGGGCGCGACGCTGCTGCTGAGCACGGACGGTCTGACCGAGACGCGCTCCGCGGACGGCACGTTCTACCCGGTCGACGAGCGGCTGACGAAGTACGTCGGCTTCTCCCCCACCGAGCTGCCGCAGGCCCTGCACGAGGACGCCCGTACGTTCGCCGGGGGTGGCGGCCAGCACGACGACGTGGCCGTCCTGACCGTGCGGCGCTCCCAGCGGCACTGAGCCGTGCCACGGCGGGGGTGAGGGCGCCGTAGCATCGGCTCATGGACAAGCCTCCGGTGCCCGCCGACGGTTCTCTCGACGAGGCGGCGGACGCGTTCCAGCGGCTGCGGCCCCGGCTGTTCGGGATCGCCTACCGGATCCTCGGCAGTGTCTCCGAGGCCGAGGACGTGGTGCAGGACGCGTGGCTGCGGTGGCAGGACACCGACCGGGGCGTCGTGCTCAATCCCGGGGCGTTCCTCGCGAAGACCACCACGCGGCTGGCGATCAACGTGGCCCAGTCGGCCCGGGTGCGGCGCGAGGCGTACGTCGGCCCGTGGCTGCCGGAGCCCGTGGACACCAGCGTGGACCCGCAGGTCGGCGCCGAGCGCGGCGAGGCGCTGGAGCTGGCCGTGCTGCTGGTCCTGGAGAAGCTGAATCCGGTGGAGCGGGCGGCCTATGTACTGCGGGAGGCGTTCGCCTACCCGTACGACGAGATCGCGGGCATCGTCCGGCTCAGTCAGGCCAATGTGCGCCAGATCGTCAGCAGGGCCCGCAAACGGCTGTCCGCGGAGCGCCGGGAACAGGTCGGGGCGGCGGAGCACATGCGGCTCCTGCACGCCTTCGTCGCGGCGGCGCGGCACGGTGACGTGGCCGCGCTGGAGAGCGTGCTGTCCGCCGACGTCGTCGCCTACGCGGACGGCAACGGGCTGCGGGGCGTGGCGCGGCTGGAGGTCGTGGGCGCCGGGCGCGTGGCGAAGATCAGCGCGTTCGTCAACAAGTTCCTCCCAGGCGCCGAGTTCACCTTCGCCGAGGCCAACGGCATGCCGAGTGTGCTGATCCACAGGGCCGGCGAGATCGTCGGCCTGGTGAGCGCGACGGCGGGTCCGGACGGGATCGACGGCCTGTACTGGGTACTGGCCCCGGAGAAGCTGCGGGCGTACGAGAGGTCTTCTGGGCGGGTGTAGGGCTGGAGGGGTGGACGCGGCGCGCGGAGGGGGCGGTGGGTACGGCCAGGGCGGGGGCATCCGGGGGGCTCCGGGGGCCTCCGGGGGGGGTCCGGGGCCCCCGGGGAGCGGGCTCCGGGGGGGCTCTCCACTGGTGCGACGCTGACGCGGGGCGGGAAGGGGCGCCGAGGTGTGCGCTGCCTGATCCGGCCTCCTGGCTCGGCTTTCCAGCTCGGCTTCCGGCTCTGCTTCCGGCTCTGCTTTGCGCCTGAGCAGCCGGGCCCGGCGTCATGGCCCATGCTCCTGGCTCCGCCGCCGGGTCCGGCCCCACGCCCCGGCCTGCAGGCGCACACCCCCTGACCCGCCGCGCCGGTCCCGGACAGCCCACCCGCCCCGCTGCCGGGACCGGCGTATCTCGATGCCGGCCGACCCGGCGCCGTCAGTTCCGGCTGAGCCAGTCCTCGTAGCGGGTCGGGGCCGTGGGGACCGTGTTGTCGCCGGTGAGGACGCCGTCCGGGATGCCCGCGAACATGCCGGCGTTCTCGTCGGTGACGACGGCTCGGCCGTCCGGCTTCGCGGCGAGGGTCAAGGCGGCGAGCTTGTCGAGGCGGTGGATCTCGGGGCCCGCCAGTTGGCGCAGGCCGTTCACCGGTTCGCCCTGAGCCGCCTCGGCGACCACGGCCGCGACGTCCGCCGCGGCGATCGGGCGCAGCCGGGTCGTCGGCAGGTGCACCTCCCGGCCCTCGGTGGTCAGGTCCATCACCGGCGCGATGAACTCGAAGAACTGGGCCACCCGCACGATCGTGAAGGGAATGCCGCTCGCCCGTACGGCGTCCTCCTGCGCGACCTTGGCCAGGTAGTAGCCGAGCCCGGGCACCTGGTCGACACCGATGATGGAGAGCGCCACATGGTGGCGGACCCCGGCCTCCTGCTCCGCCGCCGTGAGGTTCCGCATCGCCCGCGTGAAGAAGTCGAGGGCGGCCTCCTTCTCGAAGGACGGGGAGTTCGCCACGTCCACGACCACGTCCGCGCCCTTGAGCACGTCCGCGAGCCCCTCGCCGGTGAGCGTGTCGACGCCCGTGCTGGGCGCCGCCGCCACGGCCTCGTGGCCGTTGTCCTGAAGCAGCCCCACCACCTGCGTTCCGATGCGTCCGGTCCCTCCGATGACGACGATCTTCATCACTGTCTCCCTCTCGCCTGTTTCGGACCCCTCGGTGATCGGGTCCCTCGGGAACAGGACCGGACAGCGCCGGAATCTGTGACAGCAGACGAAAATCTCCGCAATCTGAACAACTCCACAGGTCCAGCACGTAGTTCAAGAGTGAAGGACCCGAGTGGAACCAGAACCGTGAGGCCATCTTGTCGAAGACACCGTCCGCCACCCGCCGGGGCCTCGTGACCCGCAACTGGCGTGTGGCGAGAAAACTCCAGGCCATCCTGCTCATCCCGGTGCTCATCGCCCTGGTCCTCGGCGGCATCCGGGTCAAACGCTCGGTGGAGACCTGGCAGGACGCCGACAAGGCGGTCCGGGTGGCGGAACTGGTCCAGGCCGCGAACAAGTACGCCAGCGACGCCATCAACGAGCGCGATGTCTCGGTCATCCCCCTGGTCAGGGGCGACCGGACGTCGACCGTGGTCGCCAAGGCCCGGGCGATCACCGACGCGGACGCGAAGGCGTTCGACGAGGCGGTCCGGCGGATGCCGCAGACCCCCGGACTCCAGCGCCGCGTCGAGCTCGTCCGCCAGGGCGAGAAGCAGCTCGCGTCGGTGCGCGCGAACGCCTTCACCGCCAAGCTGACCGGTGTGCAGACGGAGGAGAGCTACCACGCCGTCCAGCACCCGCTGATGGAGCTCTCCAACGAGCTGGGCTTCGGCAGCACCAACCAGGCCAGCTTCGGCCGCACCCTCTACGCGGTCTCCCTCACCCAGGCCGCCGAGTCCCTGATCCGGGCGATCGGCACCCACCTGCTGACCGAGGACCGCAGCAAGCTCGCCCCGGGCGAACTCCAGGCCCAGCTGGGCTCGTTCAGCTCGTACGTCTATCTCGAACAGGTCGCGCTCCAGGAGTACGCCGGCGCCGGGACCGCCGGTGACATGACCCGGCTGCGCAAAGCGCTGGCCGACGCGGAGCGGCGCGGCAAGGAGCAGGCGGCGCAGGCCCAGGGGGCGGCCGAGGCGGCCGGACGGACCTTCGTGGCCCCGCCGGGCCTGGAGCAGATGACCAGCGCGATCGCCTCGGGGAAGTCGGCGGCGCAGCTCGCCGCGCAGGGCATCACGCCCGAGAGCTTCTTCGCCGCCTCCACCCTCAGCTTCGACGCGTACCGCGGTGTCGAGGTGTACCTCACCGACACCGCCCTGGCGGACGCCCACAGCATCGCCGACAACGCCCGCAACGACGCCGTCATCAACGCCGCCCTGGTGCTGACCGCGGTCCTGGTCGCCTTCCTGCTCGCCGCGTGGGTGGCCCGGACGATGAGCACCAGCATGCGCCGGCTGAGCGCCTCGGCCCACGAGATCGCCGAGCAGCGGCTCCCCGCACTGCTCACCCAGCTCACCCGGGCCATCCCCGGCCGGGTGGACTCCCAGGTCGCACCGATCCCGATCACCACCACGGACGAGATCGGCGAGGTGGCCCGCGCCTTCGACCACGTGCACCGCGAGGCCGTCCGGCTGGCCGCCGAACAGGCCCTGCTGCGCGCCAACATCAACACGATCTTCAGCAACCTGGCCCGCCGCAACCAGTCCCTGATCGAGCGCCAACTCGCCCTGATCACCGGCCTGGAGGGCAAGGAGGCCGATCCCGACCAGCTGGCCAACCTCTTCAAGCTGGACCACCTCGCCACCCGGGTGCGCCGCAACGGCGAGAACCTCCTCGTGCTGGGCGGCGAGACCCCCGCGCAGCAGTGGAACCAGCCGCTGCCCCTGGTCGACGTGATCCGCGCGGCGGCCTCGGAGGTCGAGCAGTACGAGCGCGTCGAGCTGTCGGGCGTCCCGGAGGCCGAGATCCACGGCCGGGCCGTGACCGACCTGGTGCACCTGCTGGCCGAACTCC
This sequence comes from Streptomyces sp. NPDC057253, assembly GCF_042669125.1. NCBI lineage: Bacteria > Bacillati > Actinomycetota > Actinomycetes > Kitasatosporales > Streptomycetaceae > Streptomyces > Streptomyces sp. NPDC057253. Next base: position 46,909 of record NZ_JBHUXV010000019.1, read on the forward strand.
TGGAGAACGCGACGACGTTCTCCGCGCCGCAGTCCGCCGTCCGGGTCACCGCGGCGCGGCTGCCCGACGGGCGGATCATGGTCGAGATCCACGACCGGGGCATCGGGCTGCCGCCCGAGGAGCTGGCCGACATCAACCACCACCTGGCCGACCCGCCCACCGTGGACGTGGCGATCTCCCAGCGCATGGGCCTGTACGTGGTCGGCCGCCTGGCGGACCGGCACGGTGTCCGGGTCCAGCTGCGCCCGGGCGACGAGGGCCAGGGCACGACCGCGCTGGCGATGCTGCCCGACACCATCACCTACCGGGCCCCGGGAGCGGCCCCCGACCCCGACACCCTGGCCCTGGCCGCCCTCGCCGACCCCGGCCGCCAGGACGCCGCCACCCGCGGCTACGAGGCGTGGGACGACCGGCCGACCCACCGCGGACGGCGCTGAGGGACACCGGTCCTGGCCGGCGCCGCCGGGCACGTGTGCGGGCGGCACCGGCCTCGGGCGAGGAAATCCCTTTGTTCCGCGGCCACTTGCGTCGGCAGGATGCTCGTGTGACGTCGGCGGCAGGAGGGGGACCCGGATGAGGCGGAACCGGCTCGGGAGGACCGAGGTGCACGTCACCGAACTGGGCTTCGGTGGCGGCCCGCTCGGTGGACTCTTCGCACCACTGGACGACGGGACGGCGGCGGGCGCGCTGGAGGCGGCCTGGGACGGCGGGATCCGCTACTTCGACACCTCCCCGCACTACGGCATCGGCCACTCCGAGCGCCGCACCGGCGCCCTCCTGCAAGACCGTCCGCGTGCGGAGTTCACCCTGTCGACCAAGGTCGGCCGGCTGCTGGTCCCGCAGGACCCGGCGGGCCGTACGGACGAGAGCTTCGCGGTGCCCGCCACCCACCGCAGGGTCTGGGACTTCACCCGGGACGGGGTGCTGCGCAGCGTGGCGGACTCGCTGGAGCGGATGGGCGTCGACCGGATCGACGTGCTGTTCCTGCACGACGCGGAGGAGCGTTTCGAGGACGCGCTGCGCGAGGGGTACCCCGCTCTCGCCGAGCTGCGCGCCCAGGGCGTGGTGGGCGCGATCGGCGCCGGGATGTACCACCCCGGCAAGCTGACCCGGCTGGTCAGGGAGTCGGACGTCGACGTGGTGATGCTGTCCGGCCGGTACACGCTCCTCGACCACAGCGCGCTCGACGACCTCCTGCCCGTCTGCACCGAGCGGGGTGTCTCGGTGCTCGCCGCCTCGGTCTTCAACTCCGGCCTGCTGGCCACGGCCCGCCCCGCCGCGGACGCCACCTTCGACTACGCGCCGGCCGCACCGCGCCTGGTGGAACGCGCACATCGCATCGCCGACGTCTGCGAGGCCCACGGCGTGACCCTGCCGGAACTGGCGATGGCGTTCCCGCTGCGCCACCCGGCGGTCGCGGGCATCGTCGTCGGCATGCGCACGGCGGACGAGGTGCGCGCCAACATGGCGGCGTTCGAAGCGGAGATCCCGGCCCAGGTGTGGACCGACCTGCGGGGCGAGGGGCTGCTGTACGAACGGGCACCGCTGTGACGCGGCCTGTTCCGCACGCGTGAGCTGTGGCGGCTCTCGGATCCGGCGCGGGGACCCGGTCGAGCCGCCCCCGCGCGCCGGGCGCGATAGGTTCCGCCCCTGGGAACAAACGGAGGTGCCGTGGGCGAGCAGGACGCTCAGAGGGAGATCACGACCGCGAAGCAGGCGGCCGACGACGCGCTGGTGCTGGCGTTCGGCCGGCTGCAGGGCGCCGCGAACCGGCTGGAGTACATCCTGGGCCGGCGGATAGAGGAGGAGTGCGGGATCAGCCACCTGATGTACGAGGTGCTGCTGATCCTGGGCCGCGCGGGCGAGCCGGGGCTGTCGATGCGGGCGATCGGCCAGGAGCAGGTGCTCAGCACCGGCGGGGCGACCCGGCTGGTGGACCGGATGGAGGCGGCGGGACTGGTGCGGCGCGTCACGGACCCGGACGACCGCCGCGGACGCCTGGTGCGCCTGACCCCGCTGGGCGAGGAGACCGCCGTACGCGCTTCCCGCCTCCACGTCGAGAACATCAAGCGGTACTTCCTGGACCCCCTGCCCGCCGACCACCGGGAGCGCTTCGCGGAGGACCTGCGCATTCTCAGTCACGCGGCCCGGGACTCCCTGCCCCTGCTGCCCTGAGCCCCGCGCTGCGACGGGCGTCACACCGATGGACACTCCCGCGTTGAAATATCTGACGAGTCAGATAATGTTGGCCGGGTGAGTGCCCGCACCAGGCGGGCGCCACGTCCCCCGAGGTCCCCGATGAAGCTCGTCTACGTCTTCGACGCCTACTGCGGCTGGTCCCACGGTTTCTCGGCCACATTGCGCGAGATCGTCTCCCGGCACCCGGAGCTGCCGGTCGAGGTCGTCTCCGGCGGTCTGTTCACCGGCCCGCGTGCCGTGCCGATCCGGGAGTTCGGCTACGTACAGGGGGCCAACGCCCAGATCGCCGAGCGGACCGGCGCCGCCTTCGGCGAGGGCTACGAGCGGCTGATCGCCGACGGCTCGTTCGTGATGGACTCCGAGGCCGCCGCCCGCGGTGTCGCGGCCCTGCGCCAGGCGGCCCCCGACCGCGCGGCGGAACTGGCCACGGTCCTCCAGCAGCTCTTCTACGTCGACGGACTGAGCCTTTCCGAGCCCGCCACCTACCGCAAGCTCGCGGAGGCGGCCGGGCTGGACGCCGATGCCGTGGTCGCCGCGTTCCAGGACCCCGAGGCGTCCTTCACGGCGGCGGACGACTTCCACCGGGCAGCCGAACTCGGTGTCACCGGGTTCCCCACCCTCCTGGCCGTCGACGGCGAGCACATCGTCCCGCTGGCCCTGGGACACGGCACCGCCGACGAGGTGGACCGGCGTCTCACGGCCTTCGAAGCCTCCCTCACCTCCTCCTCCGACCACTAGGAGACCGTCATGAGCACCCTCGACTTCAAGATCCTCGACCTGGACTTCCCGGCCGGCAGCAAGAACAAGACCGCCACCCTGGTCACCGGTGAGCGGGAGGCGCTGCTGGTGGACGCCGCGTTCACCCGCGCCGACGGCCACCGGCTGGCCGCGGAGATCCTGGACTCCGGCAAGACGCTCACCACCGTGTTCGTCTCGCACGCCGACCCGGACTTCTACTTCGGCGCCGAGGTCATCGCCGACGCCTTCCCTGAGGCCGTCTTCGTCGCCACCCCGATCGTCATCGAGCACATCCAGCACTCCTACCAGGGCAAGCTGAAGGCCTGGGAGGCGCTCGGCCCGAACCTGCCCACCCGGCTGGTCGACCTCACCCCGCTCACCGGCGACCTGAGCCTGGAGAGCCACACCTTCCAGCTCAAGGGCGGCCCGGAGGGCCTGCCGGACCGGCACTACCTGTGGCAGGCCGAGCACCGCGCCCTGCTCGGCGGCGTCCTGCTCTTCCAGCAGGAGCACGTCTGGGTCGCCGACACCCCCACCCCCGAGTCGCGTGCCACCTGGATCGGCCTGCTGGACGAGATGGCCGCTCTGGAGCCGCAACTGGTGGTCCCCGGCCACCGCCTGCCGGACACCGCCGCCGACGCGAGCGCGATCACGGCCACCCGTGACTATCTGGTGGCGTTCGAGGAGGAGCTGGGCCGGGCGGCCGACGGTGCGGCGCTGACCGAGGCGCTGGTCAAGCGCTACCCGGAGAACGGCATGCTGATCGCCGCCCAGATCGGTGCGAAGGTCGCCAAGGGCGAGATGAAGTGGGGCTGACCATGAGCGAGTTCGCCGAGTCCGCGGCCCCCGCGGATGTCGTACGCCGTCAGTACCTGGCCTCCGCCGCCGGGGACCTGGAAGCCCTGCGCGCCACCCTCGCCCCCGACGTGGAGTGGACGGAGATGGCCGGCTTCCCGCTGGCCGGCACCTACCGCACCCCCGACGGGGTCACCTCCCACGTGATGGAGCGGCTCGGCAAGGACTGGGACGACTGGACCGCCCACGACGACACCTACGTCGTCGACGGCGAGAACGTCGTCGTCCTGGCCCGCTACACCGCCACGCACAAAGCCACCGGCAAGGCGATCGACGTCCGCGTCGCACACCACTTCGTCGTCCGCGGCGGCCTCATCGTCCGCTTCGAACAGTTCGTGGACACCGCCCTCGTCCGCGACGCCATGACCCCCTGAGTCTCCCGCTCATCCGGTCGCCGGCCTGGCAGGATGGCGGCATGGAACGTGTGCTTGGAATCGGCGGATACTTCCTGCGGGCCACCGACCCGGCGGCCCTGAGCGCCTGGTACCGCGACTGCCTCGGTCTGGAGGCCGACGAGAACGGTCTGTGGCGTCCGGATGCCGGGCCCACGGTGTTCGCGGCGTTCGAAGCCGAGACCGACTACTTCGGGTCCCGGACCCAGCAGACCATGCTCAACTTCCGGGTCCGCGACCTGGACGCGATGCTCGATCAGCTGCGCGCCCAGGGGGCGGACGTGGCCGAGGCGACCCAGGACATGGAGGGCGTCGGCCGCTTCGGCTGGGTCACCGATCCGGAGGGCAACCGCATCGAACTGTGGCAGCCCGCCTGACCGTGCGGAACGGGTGAGCGGCGGGCTCGCCGCTCATCAGCGTCGACACCCGCCTCACTCACCCGTCTCGCTCACTCGTCGTCCGGGAACTCGCCCGCGAAGGCACCCGCCATGCGCAGCCACGGCGCCGCCTCGTCCTGGCGTCCCTGACGCTGAAGGGTGCGGCCCAGCATCAGGTGGGCGTAGTGCTCCACCGGGTCCCGCTCGACGATCACCCGCAACTGCTCCTCCGCGCGCCGGAGTTGGGCCGAGTGGTAGTAGGCGCGGGCCAGCAGCAGACGCGGCCCGGTCTGCTCCGGGGCCTCCTCGACCACGGCGGCGAGCAGCTTCGCGGCGGCGCTGTAGTCCCGCGCGCCGAACAGCAGCTGGGCCCGCTCCCAGCGCTCGGCGGTGCTCTCCTCGCGCGTCCCGCCGGGGCCGTTGTCGAACAGGTGCAGCGCGCTGGCCCAGCGGTCGGGCGCGACTCCGTCGGTCGACGGGTAGGCGTTGAGGTTGTCGGTCATGGTTCCTTCCTCGGAAGAGCTCTGTCGTACGGCGTCAGACCGCGGGTTCGGCGTCCTGCGTGCGCTCGGCCTCCCGGGCGGCCAGCAGGGACGCGTGGGTGGGAGCCTCCGGGACGTCGGCGGGCCGCCGGGCGGCGAACTCCTTGCGCAGCACCGGTACGACCTCCTCGCCGAGCAGGTCGATCTGTTCCAGCGCGGTCTTCAGCGGGATCCCCCCGCCGTCCACCAGGAACAGCTGGCGCTGGTAGTCGCCGGCGTACTCGCGGAAGCCGAGCGTCTTCTCGATGACCTGCTCGGGCGTGCCGACGGTCAGCGGCGTCTGCTCCATGTACTCCTCCATGCTGATCCCGCCTCCCATCACCGGCGAGTGGTCGAAGACCGGGCGGAACTCCCTTATGGCGTCCTGGGAGTTGTGGCGCATGTAGACATGGCCGCCGAGTCCCACGATCGCCTGCTCGGGGGTGCCGTGGCCGTAGTGCGCGTACCGCTGCCGGTACAGCTCGATCAGCTTCCCGGTGTGCTCCTTCGGCCAGAAGATGTTGTTGTGGAAGAACCCGTCGCCGTAGTAGGCGGCCTGCTCGGCGATCTCCGGGGAGCGGATGGAGCCGTGCCAGACGAACGGCGGCACGCCGTCGAGCGGCCGGGGCGTGGCGGTGAACCCCTGGAGGGGCGTGCGGAACTTCCCCTCCCAGTTCACGACGTCCTCGCGCCACAGCCTGCGCAGCAACGCGTAGTTCTCGACGGCGAGGTCGATGCCGTCGCGGATGTCCTTGCCGAACCACGGATAGACCGGGCCGGTGTTGCCGCGGCCCGTCATCAGGTCCACCCGCCCGTCGGCCAGGTGCTGGAGCATCGCGTAGTCCTCGGCGATCTTCACCGGGTCGTTGGTGGTGATGAGGGTGGTGGAGGTGGACAGGATGATCCGCTCGGTCCGCGCGGCGACGTAGCCGAGCATGGTCGTCGGCGAGGACGGCACGAAGGGGCGGTTGTGGTGCTCCCCGGTCGCGAAGACGTCGAGCCCGACCTCCTCGGCCTTGCGCGCGATCGCCACCATGGCCTTGATCCGCTCGTGCTCGCTCGGTGCCCGACCGGTGCTCGGGTCGGTGGCCACATCGCCGACGGTGAAGATGCCGAACTGCATCGCGCTCACCCCTCCTTTTGTTGACGCATCAACCACTCCCTCGCAACACGGCCCCCCAGCCGGCTATTCCGCACCCGTGACAGCGGCGAGCCGACGACCGTCCGCTCCCGGATCAGGACGGCTCCTCGTCCAGTTTCCCGATGACCCGCTCGGAGATCTCGGCCAGGACTCGCAGCTCGGCGGGGGTGACATGGTCGAGGAACAGCTCCCGCACCGCCTCGACGTGCCGTGGGGCGGCCGCCTCGATGGCCGCGCGGCCGGCGTCCGTGATCCCCACGAACGCGCCGCGCGCGTCCTCGGCGCACTCCTCGCGCACCACCAGGCCCCGCCCCGCCATCCGCGCGATGTGGTGGGACATCCTGCTCTTCTCCCACTCCAGCGCCCGGGCGAGTTCCTGGTACCGCCGACGCCCCTCGGGGATGTCCGTCAGCTGGACCAGCACCGCGAAGTCCGCGGCCGACACCTGGGACTCCGCCTGGAGCAGACGCCCCAGGCGGCCACCGAGCCGCTCATGCAGCCGGACGAAACCTCGCCACGCGCGCTGCTCCTCCGGCGTCAGCCATCGCACCGTCTCTTCCATGGGGCGAGTGTAGGCATGGTTGACACATCACCCACGGGGTCGGCTCAACGCCCGCCGATCGGCGGGACGGTTCCCGTCGTCGCCAGTTCCCGGTACCACAGGGCGCTGTCCTTGAGGGTGCGGCGCTGGGTGTCGTAGTCGACGTGGACGATGCCGAAGCGCTTCGAATAGCCGTACCCCCACTCGAAGTTGTCCATCAGCGACCACACGAAGTACCCGCGCAGGTCGACGCCGACGGCGAGGGCCCGGTGGGCCGCGGTGAGGTGGCGGTGGAGGTAGTCGACCCGCTCGGGGTCGTGGACGGCGTGGGTGCCGTCGGGGCCGACGGTGACGCGGTCCTCGAAGGCCGCGCCGTTCTCGGTGATGACCAGGGGCTGGTCCGGGAACCGGGCATGGAGGTCCAGGAGCAGCTCTTCGAGCCCGTCGGGGTCGATGTTCCAGCCCATGGCCGTGTGCGGACCCTCCTGGGCGACGAACTCGACCTGCGGCGAGCCGGGCCAGGGCGAACCGCCCATGTCCTTGTGCCCGTCGTTGTTCTGACGCTCCGTCACGCCGTCCCACAGCCGCACCTTGGTGGTGGCGTAGTAGTTGACGCCGAGCAGGTCCAGGGGCTGGTGGATCCGGGCGAGGTCGCCGTCCCGCACGAACGCCCAGTCGGTGACGCCGGCGGTGTCCTCGATGAGGTCCTTCGGGTACTGGCCGCGCAGCAGGGGCTCGGTGAAGGCACGGTTGGCCAGCGCGTCGATCCGGCGTACGGCTTCGGCGCCGCCGTCGCCCTCGCCGCGCAGGACATGGAAGTTGAGGGTGATCGAGTACTGCGGATCGTTGGTGGTCACCGCCCTGAGCTGTTCGACAGCCAGCCCGTGGGCGAGGTTGAGGTGGTGGACCGCGGTGAGCGCCGCGGCACCGTCGGTGCGGCCGGGGGCGTGGGCGCCGGAGCCGTAGCCGAGGTAGGCGGAGCACCAGGGCTCGTTCAGCGTGGTCCAGACCGCGACGCGGTCACCGAGGGCCTCGCCGACGAGACGGGCGTACTCGGCGAAGGCCTCGGCGGTCGCCCGGTTCGTCCAGCCGCCCTCGTCCTCCAGGGCCTGGGGAAGGTCCCAGTGGTAGAGGGTCGCGACGGGAACGATGTTTCGCCGGAGCAGTCCGTCGACCAGGCGGCTGTAGAAGTCCAGCCCCTTGGGGTTGGCCGGGCCGCGTCCGGTGGGCTGGATGCGCGGCCAGGCGATGGAGAAGCGGTACGCCTTCAGGCCCAGCGAGGCCATGAGGTCGAGGTCGGCCTCCAGGCGGTGGTAGTGGTCGGCGGCCACGTCACCGGTGTCGCCGTTCCACGTCTTGCCCGGCGTGTGGGAGTAGGTGTCCCAGATGGAGGGACCGCGGCCGTCCTCGGTGGCGGCGCCCTCGATCTGGTAGGCGGCGGTGGCGGAGCCGAGAAGGAAGTGCGCGGGGAAGGACGGGGACTGGGATGTCGGCATGCGGTTTTCCTTCGGAGGATGCTGAGGGGGCGGCCGGGATCCACGGTGATGTTAACGTTAACAAGCTGTCAAGGTCTCACCTCGAAGAATCCCGCTCCAGCGGGCGCCTCAGGAGTGCGGGCGGGGCGCGGCGGTGCTGTGCCGTACCACGAGTTCCGGGGTGATGCTCCGGCGTTCCGCGCGCTCCCCGCCCAGCATCCGCACCAGTTGCTCGATGGCGCTCCGGCCGAGGTGGGCGAAGTCCTGCCGGACCGTGGTGAGGGCGGGCACCAGGTAGTCGGCGCCCTTCATGTCGTCGAAGCCGACGAGGGACACGTCCCGCGGCACCTTGACGCCCCGCTCGGCGAAGGCGGCCAGCACGCCCATGGCCATCAGGTCGTTCCCGGCGAAGACCGCGGTGGGCGGTCCGGCGTCGGCGTCGCAGAGTCGGTGGGCCAGGCGGAAGCCGCTCTCGGCGGTGAAGTCGCCCTCCAGCAGGGCCCCTTCGGCTCCCCCGGTGGCGAGTTCGGCACGCCAGCCGTCGACGCGGGCCCGGGCGTCGAAGGTGCGCAGCGCGCCCGTGAGGTGGGCGATGTCCCGGTGTCCGAGGCCGAGGAGGTGGCGGACCGCGAGCCGGGCGCCGAGTTCCTGGTCGACCTCGACGAAGCTCAGGTCGGGGTGGGGCACGCTGCCGGACATCACCACCGCCACCGGCACCTCGAAGGAGAGGCCGGACAGCGCCTCCACCGCGGCGGGCCGGTCGGTGACGACCGCGATCGCCTCCACCGACTGGTCGGTGAGCCGGCGCAGCGTCTCGACGAGGTCGGCGCTGGTGCTCTCGCCCTGCCGGCTGGCCAGGCTCACCCAGTAGCCGGCCGTCTTGGCGGCCGTCTCCACGCCGAGGAGGATGCGCGGCAGCTCGAACAGCTCGGACCCGACGATCACCACACCGATCGTCGAGGAGCGGCGGCTCTTGAGCGCCCTGGCGACGCTGTTGCGGCGGTAGCCCAGCTTCTGGATGGCCGCCTCGACGCGGGTGCGGGTCTCGGGGCGGACCGACGGGTGGCCGTTGATGACACGGGAGACGGTGATGTGCGAGACGCCGGCCTCCCGGGCCACGTCCATCATGCCTGGCGGCCGGTCCATGTCACTCGTCCTTCGCCCTCGACCCCCACAGGCGGCCTCGCGCCCGCCGCCGATACTGTCACAGGCCGGCGCGGAGGCCGGGCGGCGGGCGCGTCACCTGATCCCGGGGTCAGGACGCGTACCGCGGTGTCCACTGGGTCGCCGCGATCGCCTCGCGCAGCTTCGCCTCGGTCGCCTCGGGGGCGACGCCGTCCTCGACGGCCGTCCGGGCCACGGCGAGCGCGATGTCCCGGGCCGCGTCCCGCATGCTCGCCAGCGGCGGCAGCAGCGGGGTCGCCCCGTCGGTGCCCGCCCGGACCGCGCAGTCGCCGAGGGCACGGGCGGCCGCGACCATCATGCGGTCGGTCACCCGGGTGGCCCGGCAGGCGGCGACCGCGAGACCGACGGCGGGGAAGACGTAGACGTTGTTGGCCTGCGCGACCGGTACCTCGCGGTCCCCCACCTTCAGGGGCGGGAAGGGCGAGCCGGCGGCGATCAGGGCCCTGCCGTCGGTCCAGCGGGCGAGGTCGGCGGGGTCGGCCTCGGCGTTCGAGGTGGGGTTGGACAGCGGCAGGATCACCGGTCGGTCGCAGGAGCCGGCCATGGTCCGCACGATCTCCTCGGTGAAGGCGCCGTGCGCCGTGGACAGCCCGATCAGCACCGTCGGCCGCACCTCGCCGACGACGCGGGCGAGATCGGGGGTGTCCCCGCCCCACTGCCGTACCTCCGCGTCGTCGCGCGCGTAGACCCGCTGCTCGGGTGTCAGGTCGGTGCGGGAGCGCACCAGGAGGCCGTCGATGTCGACGAACCAGAACCGGTCGGCCGCCTCCTGCTCGGACAGGCCCTCCTCCACGAGTGCGGTACGGATCATGTCGGCGACCCCGATCGCGGCCGAACCGGCGCCCAGCACCACGATCCGGTGGTCGGTCAGGGCCGATCCGGCGACCTTGGTGGCGGTCGACAGCGCGCCCAGCGCCACGGCCGCGGTGCCCTGGATGTCGTCGTTGAAGGTGAGCAGGCGGTCCTGGTAGCGGGTGAGGATCGGGCGGGCGTGGGCGGTCGCGAAGTCCTCCCACTGGAGCAGCGTCCCGGGGAGTTCGGCCTCCACGGCGGAGACGAAGGCCTCGATCATCTCGTCGTACGCCTCGCCGGTCACCCGGTGCTGCCGGCGGCCCAGGTAGTGCTCGTTGGCCAGCAGCTGCTCGTTGTCGGTGCCGACGTCGAGGAGGATCGGGAGGGTGCGGGCGGGGTGGATGCCGCCGATGGCGGTGTAGAGGCTGAGCTTGCCGATGGGGATGCCCATGCCGCCGAGGCCCTGGTCACCGAGGCCCAGGATGCGCTGGCCGTCGGTGACCACGATGACGTCGACCTCGCCGCCGGGCCGGTTGCGCAGGATCTCCCGAAAGCGGTGCCGCTCCTCGTACGTCAGGAACAGTCCGCGGGGCCTGCGGTAGATCTCGCTGAAGCGGCGGCAGGCCTCGCCGACCGTCGGGGTGTAGACGACCGGCAGCATCTCCTCCAGATGCCGGGTGAGCAGGCCGTAGAAGAGCACCTCGTTGGTGTCCTGGAGCTGGCGCAGGTAGATGTGCCGGTGGAGTGGCTTGTCGTAGCCGAGGAACGCGTCGTACGCCCGGCCGGCCTGTTCGTCGAGGGTCTCGGTCGCCGGTGGCAGCAGCCCGTCCAGGCCGAGTTCGGCGCGCTCGTCGGGGCTGAAGGCGGTGCCCTTGTTGAGGAGGGGATCGGCGAGCAGGGCCGCTCCGCGGACCTGGGCGGGGCTGTGTGGTGCCATGACGTTCCTCGGGTCGGCGGGTTTCAGACCAGCTAGTCCTGTGCCCCGTCGGCCGACGTCCGAATCAGCGGCCCCACCCGTCCGTACGGCCGCTCAGGCGTCGTCGGCCGCGTGCACCCGCCGCCCTTCGACGAAGGTCTCCAGGACCCGCGTGGCGGCGATCTCCGCGGACGGGCCGGCGAAGGGATCCCGGTCGAGTACGACGAGATCGGCCGACTTTCCGACGGTGATGCTGCCGGTGATGTCGTCGAGGTGGTTCACGTGGGCGCTGCCCGCCGTGTACGCGGCGAGGGCCGTGCCCGGGTCGAGGCGCTGCTCCGGGAGGAACTCCGGGGTGCCCTCGGGAGCGCCCGGGGCGATGCGGTTGACGGCGACGTGGATGGCCTGGAGGGGGTCGGGGCTGCTGACCGGCCAGTCGCTGCCGGCGGCCAGGGTGGCGCCGGCCCGCAGCAGGTCGCCGAAGGGGTACTGGCGTGCGCCGCGTTCGGCGCCGAGGAAGGGCAGGGTCAGTTCGTCCATCTGCGGTTCGTGGGCGGCCCACAGCATCTGGAGGTTGGCGCTCGCGCCCAGGGCGCGGAAGCGGGGGACGTCGTGCGGGTGCACGACCTGGAGGTGCGCCAGGTGGTGCCGGGTGTCCCGCCACCCGTTGGCCGTGCGGGCGGACTCCACGGCGTCGAGGGCCTCGCGCACCGCGCGGTCGCCGAGCGCGTGGAAGTGGACCTGGAAGCCGCAGGCGTCGAGTTCGGTGACGTACTTCCTCAGCTCGCCGGGTTCGACGAAGCTGATGCCGCTGTTGTCGGAGGAGCAGCCGCAGCCGGTCAGATAGGGGGTGAGCATCGCCGCGGTGTGGTTCTCGGCGATGCCGTCCTGCATGACCTTCACGGTGCCGGCCCGGAACCGGTCCCGGTGCAACTCCTCGCGGCGGGCGACGAGTTCGGGGATCTGCTCGGCGCCGCGCTCCCGGTCCCACCACAGGGCGCCGACGACCCGGGCGGTGAGCAGGCCCCGGTCGAGGGCGGCCGCGTAACTGGGCGCCGGGTCGGTCATGTTGGCGTAGGCGCCCACGATGGCGTCCTGCCAGGCGGTGACGCCGTACGAGTGGAGTACGGCCTGCGCCCGCAGCAGCGCGGCGAGTTGGTCCTCGGGGGTGGGGTCCGGGACCAGCCTTCCGACCAGATGGACGGCACCCTCCTGGAGCATGCCGGTGGGGTTGCCGTCGGCGTCGCGTTCGATGCGGCCGTCGGCGGGGTCGGGGGTGCGGGCGTCGATGCCCGCGCGTTCCAGGGCCCGGCTGTTGACCCAGGCGCCGTGGTGGTCGCGGTTGGGCAGGAAGACGGGGCGGTCGGGGACGATCGCGTCGAGGGCGGCGGCGGTGGGCGCACCGCCGGGGAACGCCTCCAGGGACCAGCCGCCGCCGGTGATCCACTCGGCGTCCGGGTGCCGGCCGGCATACTCCTTGATCCGGCGCAGGTACTCGGCGGGGTCGACGGTGTCGGCGAGGTGGCACAGGCCGAGTTCGAGTCCGGCGCCCTGCGGGTGGACGTGCGCGTCCTGGAAGCCGGGCAGCAGCAACTTGCCTTTCAGGTCCACGACTTCGGTGCGCGGGCCGATCAGCTCGCGCACCTCGTCGTGGCCGACGGCGGCGATCCGCCCGTCGCGCACGGCCACCGAGGTGGCGCGGCTGCGGGCGGGATCGACGGTGTGCACGGGACCGCCGGTGAGGACGAGGTCCGCGGTGGGTGACATGGGGGTGGGCTCCAGTGGGGGTCAGACCGCCGTGCGGTCCATCGGCAGGGTCAGGGCGTCGGCGTCGGTGCCGCGCCCGGTGGTGAAGTACGGGGAGTGCCGCACGTACTTGGCGACCGCGGCCATGCCGAGGCCGGCGAGGACGATCGCGGCGGGCAGCGAGAACATGAACCAGCCGTTGTCCGGGCTCAGTTCGAAGTGGTCGCTCATGGTCAGGTACGAGTATCCGAGGTAACCGCCGAGGCCCAGCAGGATCAGGCCGGAGAGGGCGGGCACGGCGATGGCGAGCAGCGCCTCCCGCGCTCCCTGGTGGCGGGCGGAGCGGAAGCGGACGGCGCAGGCGAGTGCGGTGAGGCCGTAGTAGAGGGCGACGATCAGGCCGATGGCGTTGACCGCGGCCAGCAGCATGTCGCTGAGCTTGGGGATGGCGACGGCGAGCAGGGCGATCACCCCGGCGATGGCCATCACCACGGCCGTGCCGGCGGCGGGGGTGCCGTAGCGCGGGTGGATGCGGGTCCACAGCGGTCCCATGGTGCGGTCGCGGCTCATGGCGAACAGACCGCGGGCCGTCGGGATGAGGGTGGCCTGCACGGAGGCGACGGCGGAGAACATCAGGGCGACGACGGGCAGGGTGGCCCAGGGTTCGGCGGCCAGTTTCGCGCCGAGGTACGGGAGCGCCTGGGGGCCGTTGCGGACGAGTTCGGCGAGGCTCATCTCGCGCTGGAAGGCGACCGAGGCGAAGAGGAACAGGCCGAGCATGGCGAACAGGGCGATGAGGCCGCCGCGGGCCGCCTCGCCGGGGCTCTTCGTCTCCTCGTTGACGCTGAAGGCCGCGTCCCAGCCCCAGAAGAAGAACACCGCGAGGACCATGCCCTGGGCGAAGGTCTTGCCGCTGGAGATCTCCAGGGGGTTGAACCAGGACAGCGAGAAGGCGTGGTCGCCGGTGATCAGGGCCCAGCCGCAGAAGGCCAGCAGGACCGCGTACTCGAAGACCAGGAGGGCGAACTGGAAGCGGGTGGCGGCCCGGATGCCGGTGACGGCGAGGACGGTGAGGCCGACGAGGATCACCAGTCCGACGCCGGTGGTGACGCCGGTGGACGTCGGGTCGAGGGTGACGCCGGCGACGCGGTGCAGCCCCGCCTTGTTGGCGAAGATGAGGACGACCGAGCCCATGATCGCGCTGGTGTAGGCGCAGAAGATGACCGAGCCGACCAGGGTGACCCAGCCGGTGAGGAAGCCGGGCCAGGGGCCGAGGGATCTGCCGACCCAGACGTAGCCGTTGCCCATGTTGGGCTCGGAGCGGTTGAGGCGGGCGTAGGCGGTGGCGATGCCGAGCACCGGCAGGAAGGCCAGGAGCAGCAGGGCCGGGGCCTGGAGACCGACGATGGTGGCGATCGTGCCCATGCCGATGGCGATGCTGGTGGTGGCCGCGGTGCTGGAGGCGGCGAGGGCCACGCCGTCGACGACGCCGAGGGAGCGGCGCAGGGCGGTTCCGGGCGGGGTGGAGGCGGGCGGTGCTGAGGACATGGAGGGCTCCTCGGGGACGGGAGACGGGGGAAGAGCCGCGCGGTGAGGTGATGGAACAGGGGCGGGCCATGTTCGGTCAACCCTGTTGACGTAAGGGGGTGGGGGGCCGTTCACTGTGGGGACCGTTCACTGTGGGGGTCGGGCGAGGCGCGGGGTCGGCCTGGTGGGGTCGCTGTGCGGGGCCGGCAGAGCCAGGGTGCCGATCCGGTGGGGTCGCTGTGGCGGCCCGACCCGATCGCGTGCCGGCCCGGTGGAGTCACCGTGCCGGGTCGGTCGAGTCAGGGCGCCGACCTGGTCATCACTGCGGCAGCCCGGCCGGATCACCGTGCCGGCCCGGTCGAGAGGAGCTCGTCCCATGACCAGTCGTGTTCCGGAGGAGCGCCGGCGTCGGCGTCCCACCCGTTCCGGTGTCCTGCTGTCCGAGGACCTGATCGTGCAGACCGCGCTGCGGCTGATCGGCGAGCACGGCCCGGAGGCGCTGAGCGTGCGCCGGCTCGGTGCGGCCCTCGGCTGCGACCCGACCGCGCTCTACCGCTACTTCCACGACACCGACGACCTGGTCCTCGCGATCGCCGACCGGATCATCGGCGACGCCATGGAGGGCTTCGCGCCCGGGGACGACTGGGTGGCCTCGCTGCGCGAGATGGCCCTGCGGGTCCGCGCCGGGTACCTCGCCCATCCGCGGGCCGCCGCGCTGGCCGCGCACCGGGTCACCCGGCGCAGGAGCGAGATCCGGGCCGTGGAGATGGGCGTCGGGCTGCTGCTGTCCGCGGGCTTCGAGACGGGCGCCGCCGTGCGGCTCTACCTGGCCTTCATCGACACCGTGCTCAGCCACGCGGCCACCGACGCGGCGTTCCTGGCACTCCCCCGGCAGCAGCGCGAGGCCGATCACCGGGCCTGGCGGGAGGTCTACCAGAACCTGGACCCGGGGACGTACCCGGCGCTCACCGCCGTACGCCGGGAGCTGCCGGGGATGGCGGACAGCTCGTTCGAGGAGGCGGTGGAGCTCCTGCTGGAGGCGCTGGCGGCGCGGGCGGCACGGAATGCCCGGACGAAGACCGGCGCCGCGAACCGGTCGGGTCCAGTGAGCGGCTGAGGACTCGGGTGGCTCGCGGGCTCAGGGGTTGGAACGTTCATCGGGCGCTCTAGGGGTGGGCCGCGCCCGTCACCGTCGTATCCGAGGACGTCGTACTCGTCGTCGAGTTCGGCGAGCCGTGTGGTCAGGGGCAGCTCATGTCCGGGGCGGCGGTGGATACGGGAAGTTGGCCGCCTTCGCCGGCGAACGGGTAGAAGGTGAGGCCGAGTTCATGGAGCGCGGTGGGAAGCAGGTCGTCGACGGCGTGGTCCGCCTCGGCGCGCGTGGTGGGTCCTTCACCGGCATCAAGACGCTCTCCCGCGCCACCACGGCCCTGCGCTGCCGGGCATCGCGAACCCCGAGGTCCTCGACAAGCTGCTGTCGGCCGGGTCACCCGAACTCGGCCTGGGCCGCGGGGCCTGACCAGCCCGCACGCACGGTGGGGCCCGTTCACGGGCGGCCGACTCCCCTGGAGGGGCGACGCACGACGGACACCAGGGCGCGAATGCGACGTAAGGCCTTCGCGCCCACGTCACCCGTGTGACATCTGCGCAGGAGCATCACACAGGCTGCACACTGCCTTTCGAAAGCGTCGCTACTTTTACCTCGGCTCGATCCCCCGTGCGAACGAGACCGGCCACGGCCACTGGGCCGATGGTGCAGTCGACTCAGGAAGACCAGATGGACTACTGCTCCTCGTGCCGTCGGCATCTCAACGGCGCCCTGGCGTGTCCCGGATGCGGCGCCTACGCCCCCGACATCGCTCCCCCCGCCCACGTCTACGCGACGAAGGGCACGGCGGCACCGGCCTGGGACGAAGCACCCACCTGGCACGAGTCGGGCCTCCACCAGGAGCCGGCCGCCGGGACCGAGGCCGACCTCCCGTCCGAGGACGTGGCGGACGCACCGGTGGTCGCGGAGGGCCGGGCGGCACGGCGGCGTCAGCGGGCCCGCTGGAAGAAGAACCAGCGCAAGGCCGTCGTCGCGACCGCGGTCGCCCTCGTCGGCGGCGGTCTGACCGTCTCCGCGATGCAGCAGGGATCGGGCACCCGCGCCCAGGCGGCCACCTCGCCGGACAACCGGTCCATGGGCGTGGCGGAACTGCCCACCTCGGACGACGACGTCCCGGCCACCACCGCGGGCGACACGCAGCAGTCCGCCACGGACACGCCCGCCACGACGACCGCCAAGCACCGACGCACGGTCGACTCCGCGTCCACCACGAACGGCTCGTCGGTCCGCACGGACTCCGTCACCGCCCCCACGCCGACGGCGACGACCGCCTCCCGATCGCAGTCGCGGTCCACGCTCTCGACGTCCACGGGGGCCGGCACGGGCTCGACGAACACGTCCACCACGACGACGGCGCAGACGCCTTCGTCCACGGGGGCCGACAACTCGACGACGACCGACACGAGCACGACGACCACCACGGAGTCGGGCAGCAGCACGAACACGGGCACGAGCTCCGGCGACTCGCAGACGTCCGGGTCGACTTCCTCGTCCTCGTCGACGGATCCCGCGGGGCTGTGCGTGCTCAACCTCCTCTGCATCAGCTGAACACAGGCCGCCGGTGGTCCCGCGCGGAGGGACGCCGGTCGCAGCCGAGGTGGTCCAGGGCCGGGTCGTCGTAGCGCCAGTCGCCGACCCGGCCGTCACCGCGCGCGCCGCGGGTCCGCCATGCCGCCCCGGTCCGGGCCGACGTCAGGGCCACGGCGGCGATGAAGGTCTCCTCCGAGACCGAGTTGGGCATCCACGCCCACCACAACCTCGCGCTCGTTCGTCGCGGGCGCCGACGCCCGGCTGCGACCTGGGGCACCACGCGTCGACCGCGAGCCCCTCAGCCTCGACGCGCGCAGCACCCGTTGACGCATGCTGATATAGGCATATGATGACGTCATGGCACGAGCGGCGACGACCTCGGACGCGTTCAACGCGATCGCCGAACCGCAGCGGCGGGAGATCCTGGTGCTGCTGCGGGGCGGCGAGCGGCCGGTGACCGACCTGGCGCGGGACCTGGGGATGACCCAGCCGCAGGCGTCCAAGCACCTGCGGGTCCTCCGCGAGGTCGGGCTGGTGAAGGTCCGTGAGGCGGGCAAGCAGCGGCTGTACGGCCTGGACGCCCGCGGGCTGCGCCCGATCCACGAGTGGGTCGGCGGCTTCGAGCGGTTCTGGAACGAGAGCTTCGACCGACTGGACGAGTACGTGCAGGAGCTGAAGCAGGCCCAGCAGGAGGGATCACACCATGGCGACGACGAGTAGCGGCGGCGACCCCGCGTCCACGGACCGCGAGATCCTGATCTCCCGGGAGATCGACGCCCCGCGGGAGCTGGTGTTCGAGGCGTTCACGCGGGTGCGGCACCTGTCGCGGTGGTGGGGGCCGAAGGGGTTCACGACCACGACGCGGTCCTTCGAGTTCCGCGTCGGCGGGGCGTGGGACTTCGTGATGCACGGGCCGGACGGGACCGACTACCAGGAGTGGATCACCTGGCGGGAGATCGTCCCGCCGGAGCGGATCGCGCTGCTGCACGGTGAGTCCCGCGAGGACCCGAACGCCTTCGAGTCCGTCCTGACCTTCGAGCCCGCCGGCGAGCGGACCCGGATCGCGATGCGCACGGTGTTCCCCACCCGGGAACTGCGCGACGAGGCGGTGGAGAAGTACCACGCGATCGAGGGCGGCGAGCAGACGCTGAGCAACCTGGCGGCCTACGTCGCCGACCTCACCCGCACCGGGGCCGGGACCCCGCCGAAGGGAGCGGAGGACTGATGCCGGGCAAGGTGTTCTTCAGCGTGACGATGTCCCTCGACGGGTTCATGGCGCCGGAGGCCGTACCCGCCGAGGTCGTCTTCTCCTCCGAAGGCCGGCACGACCCGAGGGCGCGGCGCTGGCTGGCGCAGTGGTCGGAGCTCCAGGCGTGGGTGTTCCCGCTGCGGTGGTTCCGGGAGAACCTCGGGCTCGGCGACGGCGGCGAGGAGGGCCTGGACAACGACATCGCGCGGGCGACGTACGACCGCACCGGCGCGAGCGTGATGGGCAGGCGGATGTTCGACGCCGGTGAGCTGGCATGGCCGGAGGAGGCGCCGTTCCACACCCCGGTGTTCGTCCTCACCCACACCGCGCGCGCCCCGTGGGAGCGGCCGGGCGGCACCACCTTCCACTTCGTCACCGACGGCATCGAGAGCGCGCTGCTCCAGGCCCGCGAGGCGGCCGGTGACCGTGACGTGCGCATCTCCGGCGGTGCCGAGACGATCCAGCAGTACCTGGACAGCGCCCTGGTCGACGAGTTCTCGATCGCCCTCGCCCCGGTGCTCCTCGGCACCGGCATCCGCCTCTTCGACCACATCGACCCCGACCGACTGACACTGACCCAGTCCCGCGCGGACGCGTCGTCCCGGGTGACCCATCTGACGTACACCGTCGAGAAGCGGTAGCGGAGGGTCACTCCCCCAGCAGTCGGCGCAGCACCGCAGCCGTGCCGCGCGGGCGTCCTGGGAGAGGGCTGCCTGCGGCACCAGGCCGTCGAATCCATGGAAACCGCCCGGCCGCACGTGCAGTTCGGCGATGCCGCCCGCCTGCCAGATCCGGCTCGCGTAGGCGATGTCCTCGTCCCGAAAGGTCTCGGCCGAACCGACGTCGATGAGGGCCGGGGACAGTCCGGACAGGTCGTGCGCGCGAGCGAGGGCCGCCTACGCCGAGACGTCCTCGGTGCCCCGCGCGTCGCCCAGCAGCGCACTCCACCCCGTCTCGGCCGGAGATGCTTCGCGCAGGTCTACAGGGCAGGGGGCGTGGTCTGGGAGCGTCGAAGCGGAGGGCCGTGCCCGACGGGGGTTCCGCACGCGGAGGGCCGATCAGGCTCCCGTAGGTTGCTCGACGCGAGCATCCGGCCGCCCGCCCTCGACGACGTCCTCCCGCGCGGCGGACAGCCGGTGGGTCAGGCCGCCGAGGCGGACGGCTCCGCTGCCACGGGGTCGGTGAGCGAGGGGCGATCGGCTGTGCGGGTGGGCCGCTGTTCGGAGCGGGGGGCGGTGGGCAGGCGTGGCACCCAGGCCAGGCCGATCACCGCCGCGCACAGCGTGAAGCCGAACAGCAGGCCGAAGAAGAGCCGGGTGTGGCCGAGGGCGAACGCCGGCGTGCCCAGTGCCGCGAGTCCGGCGACGGCCCGGGTGAAGGCCATGGTCACGCCGGTGGCGGTGGCACGCAGCAGGGTCGGGAACAGCTCCTGGGTCCAGACCTTGTAGACGGCCTCGCCCGCGAAGGCGTTGCCCAGGCCGGACAGGAGCATGACGGCGATCAGCGTGAACCGGTTGGCGCCGAGCAGCGCGGGCAGCGCCCACGCGATGACGATCAACGCCGAGCCGGCGGCGAACCAGGTGTGACGGGAGGGCCTGTCGATGACCCGCAGGAAGACCAGACCGGCGAGGAAGCCGACGGGCAGTCCGAGCAGGGCGAGCCGGGAGACCTGCTCGACGTCTCCTCCGACGAGGCTGGTCCACAGGAAGGTGCCGAACTGGCCGAGGGTGTTCGCCCCGAGGTTCCAGGTCGCGTAGTACAGGCCGGTCGCGAGGAGGGCCTGGAGGACCGGCGGCCGGAAGAGCTCCCGGACGCGGCCGAACTCGACGTTCCCGGGGGCGGCCGAGGAGCGCGGGGCGGCTGCCGGGTGCGCGGCGGCCGTGTGCCGTGCGGCCGCCCACTCCGCGGACTCGGCGAGGGTCACGCGCAGCACCAGGACCACGATCGCCACCAGGAGCAGGTGGGCGAAGAGAATGCGGCCACCGAGCAGGCCCTGCGCGCCCATGAAGGAGCTCAGAGCGAGGACGACGACGATGCCGGCGAGCCAGAGCATGCCGGAGAACACCACCATCGTGCCCTTCCTGCCGGGGGGTGCCTCCTCGTTGGCGAGCGCCAGCGACACCGGCAGGTCGGCGCCGATGGCCACGCCGGTGGCCAGGACTCCGGCGTACAGCGGAACCGGTCCGGTCGCCGCGAGGAGCAGCACCATGCCGGCGGCGTAGAGCAGGAGGGAGAGGGTGAAGATCCTCCGGCGGCCGAACCGGTCGCCCAGCCGCCCGCCGAAGAGCGCGCCGGCCGCGAACGCCAGGGTCTGGAGTCCCAGCAGGGTGCCCACGGTTCCCGCGCCGAGGCCGAGGGGAGCCGCGTAGTAGCCGCCGATCGCGATGCCCGAGGTCACCAGCGCCCCGGCGTCCAGATAGGAGGCCATGCCGGCGAGGATCGCGGTCTTCCAGGGCCTGTTCGGTCCGGCCTTCACGTCGGACATGCGGCCTCCTCAAGGGAACCGGGTGGGGGCCTGGCCGCAGTGCGGTCCGGCATGCGCCGGACAGGTGCCGAGGTGCGGCCTACTCGTTTCACTTACGCGTGCCAGTGAGGCCGGTCTGGCAGGTAAGCTAACCCCGGCCATGGGCTTTGACAAGGGGCGGAACCGAGAGCGGGACTGGTGACCGGGGTGGCGGAAGGCAGAAGGGTGACCAGTGCGGACGTGGCCCGGGAGGCCGGGGTGTCCCGCGCGACCGTGAGCTATGTCCTCAACGACACTCCGCACCAGAAGATCCCCGAGGCCACCCGGGAGCGGGTCTGGGAAGCGGCGGACCGGCTCGGTTACGCGCCCTCGGCCGCCGCGCGAGCCCTGCGGACGGGGCGTTCGGACATCGTGCTCGGTCTGCTGCCGGACTGGCCGATCGAACACGTCCTCGGGCAGCTCATCCAGCAGTTGACCAATGCCTTCGCCGAGCACGGCCTGACCTTCGTGGTGCATTCGTCGGCTCGCCCGGCCCGCCCGCTGCGGGAGCTGTGGAAGTCCATGACGCCCGCGGCGGTCCTGGCGTTGCAGGACTTCCCCGAGCCGGAGGCCCGGGCGATGCGGGCCGCCGGGATCGAGGTGGTCATGGCGATGCACGGCACGGTCCCGGGCGAGAAACCGGCACCCCTGGTGTCCGAGCAGCCGATCGGCGCGGTGCAGGCCCGCCACCTCGCGGCGGCGCACCGGCGCCTCGGCTACGCCTACCCTGATCTGCCGGGGCTCGACGTCCTCGCACAGCCCCGGCTCGACGGTGTCCGCAGGGTCTGCGCCGAGCTGGGGCTGCCCGAGCCCGACGTGCGGACGGTGCCGCTGGAGGCCCTGGGGGCCGCCGAAGCGGTGAAGGCGTGGCTGGCGGAGGCGCCGGCGGTGACGGGTGTGTGCGCCTTCAACGACGACATCGCCCTCGCGGTGCTCGCCGGCCTCGGCCATCTCGGTCTGCGCGCTCCGCAGGACCTGGCGGTGATCGGTGTCGACGACATCCCCCACGCGTCGCTGGCGCAGCCGCCCTTGACCACGGTCTTCCGCGACACGAACACCATCGCGCGGAACATGGCCCGCCGCGTGGTCGACACCCTGGAGGGGAAGGCGGTCTCCACCGGGCCCGTCCAGGACGAGCTCGGCATCCGCATCAGACAGTCCGCCTGACCGTCCCCCCGGTCCCGGCTCCCTCCACGGCCAGCCGTCCTCCGGTTCGGCCGCCGACGGCCGGCACGTGGGGCGCCTCCCGTTCCGCCCAGCGGCTCATCGAGCGCTTGCCTCCAGTTCCGTGCGCTGCCTGCGGCGGGCGCGTTGCAGGACCGGGTCCGGGACCGGTGCGGCGGCCACCAGGCGGCGCGTGTACGCGTGCTGCGGGCGGTCGCACACGTCGACGCTGGGGCCCTCCTCGACGATGCGCCCGTGCTGGAGGACCAGGGTGCGGGCCGCGAACTCCTTGACCACGGCGAGGTCGTGGGTGATGAACAGGTACGAGCACCCGAGGGTCCCCTGGAGCTCGGCGAGGAGGTGGAGAGCGGCGGCCTGTGTGGGTCACGTCGAGGGCGCTGGTCGGCTCGTCGCAGATGATGATCCTGGGTCGGCGGGCCACCGCCCGGGCGATGGCGATGCGCTGTCGCTGGCCTCCGCTGAACTGGGCCGGGTACCGGTCGACCGCGTCCTCGGGCAGGCCTACGCGGCGCAGCAGCTCGGCGATGCGGTCGTGGACCTCCTGGCGCGGCAACGCCGAACCGGCGAGCAGGGGTTCGGCCAGGATCCGGCCCACGGGCAGCGACGGGTTGAGGGAGCCGTAGGGGTTCTGGAAGATGGCCTGGAGGTCGGAGGAGAGCAGCCGGCGGGCCCGTCCCCTGAGGTGGGATATGTCCCGGCCGTCGAGCAGGACGCGTCCCGCGCTGACCGGGGTCAGCCCCAGGACCGCCTTGCCGATCGTGGTCTTGCCCGAGCCGGACTCACCGACGAGGGCGACCGTCTCGGCGTGTCCGACCTCGCAGGAGACGTCCTCGATGACCGTGGTCGGGGGCTTGCGGAACCCGCGGGACGGATAGCGGACCGCGAGGCCGTCGAGTCGGAGTACGGGTGTTCCGGTCACGCGATCCTGCCCTCGGTGCGAGCGATGCTGGGGGTGCTGTCGATGAGTTTCCTGGTGTAGCTGTGCCGGGGCCGGTAGAAGATGTCCTCGACCGGGCCTTCCTCCACGATCCGGCCCTGCGCCATCACGATCGCCCGGTCGCAGGTGTCGGCGACGACCCCGAGGTCGTGCGTGATCAGGATGATCGCCATGCCGCGTTCGTCGCGGAGCGTCCGGAGCAGGTCCAGGATGCCCGCCTGCACGGTGACGTCCAGTGCGGTGGTGGGTTCGTCGGCGATCAGCACCTTCGGTGAACCGGCCAGCGCCATGGCGATGGCGATGCGCTGGAGCATGCCGCCGGACAGCTCGTGCGGGTACCGCCGTGCGACGTCGTCGGGGTCGCGCAGGTGGACGCTGGTCAGCAGCTCCCGGACCCGTACCCGTACGGCGTCCTTCCCGCCGGAGGTGTCGGCGGTGCGCCGGACCACCTCGGACAGCTGGGAGCCGATGGT
This sequence comes from Streptomyces sp. NPDC057253, assembly GCF_042669125.1. NCBI lineage: Bacteria > Bacillati > Actinomycetota > Actinomycetes > Kitasatosporales > Streptomycetaceae > Streptomyces > Streptomyces sp. NPDC057253. The sequence continues at coordinate 70,299 of NZ_JBHUXV010000019.1, forward strand.
GAAGTAGGGGTCGAGGGCCATCATGGGTTCCTGGGAGACCAGGGCGATCTCGCGGCCGCGGATCCGCCGCAGCTCGCGTTCCGGCAGGCCGCTGATCCGGGTGCCGGCCAGCCAGGCCGAGCCGCCCGTCACGGCACCGTTGGGGGGCAGGAGTCCGAGGAGCGACAGGCCGGTGACGGTCTTGCCGCTGCCGGACTCCCCCACCAGGCCGAAGATCTCGCCCGCGCGCACGCTGAAGCTCACCGAGTCGACGACACTGCGCTGCCCTTGTCCGGTGGCGAAGGCGATCGAGTAGTCCCGGACGGTGAGCACGGCTCCGTCCGAGGGTGCTACGGCGTCCTCGGCGACGACCACGGTCTCCGGTCGCCGGATCCGGCCGCCGGTCGCGCGCTTGCGGTCCTGCTGGAGGTCGCGCAGGCCGTCGCCGAGCAGCCCGAAGGCCAGGGTCATCAGGCCCAGCACGCCTCCGGAGACCAGGAGCAGGTAGGGGTCCTGCTCCATGACCTGCGCGGCGTCGAAGACCATGCCGCCCCAGCTCGGCGCGGGTGCCGGGGTCGAGAGGCCGAGGAAGCCGAGGCCGGTCTGGATGGCGAGGGCGTTGCCCGCGAAGAGGCAGACGGGGACGAGCAGTTGGCCGGTCAGTCCGGGGATGATGTGCCGTGCCATGATCCGTGCCGAGCTGAGCCCGGAGACCCTGGCGGCGTCCACGAACAGTTCCTCGCGCAGCGCCAGGCAGGAGCCGCGGATGAGCCGGGCGAGGTTGGCGGAGGCGAAGAAGCCGAGCGTGATCATGGCGGCGGCGTTGCTCTGGTGGAAGATCGCGAGCACGGCCAGGGTGAGGATGACGGCGGGGACCGACAGCATGACGTCCAGTACGGCGACGATGACCCGGTCGGTCCAGCCGCGCAGGTAGCCGGCGACCAGGCCGAGCGTCAGGCCGAAGGTGGCGTAGACGAGGACGGCCAGGCCCACGCCGATCAGAGTGGGGCGCCCGCCATGGAGCAACCGGCTCAGGACGTCGCGGCCGAGGCCGTCGGTGCCCAGCGGATGCCCGGCCGACGGTCCGGCCTGCGCATGCAGGAGGTCCTGGGCGAGGGGCGGGTGCGGGGCCAGGAGGGGGGCGAGGACGACGGCGGTGGTGATGCCGAGGATCACCACGAGTGCCGCGGCGGTGAGAGGACGGCGCCAGATCCCCGCGAGGGGGTTGTTCCTGGCCCGCGACGAGGCCGTCGGGGGCGGCTCAACTGTGGTCATTCCGTACGCACCTTGGGGTTCAGGAGGCCGTAGAGGACGTCGACGAGGAGGTTCACCACGATCACCATGGCGGTGAAGGCGAGCGCGACTCCCTGGACGACCGGCAGGTCGTGCTGGTTGGTCGCGTTGACGACCGTGGTGCCGAGGCCCGGCAGGGTGAACACGTTCTCGATGAGGATCGTGCCGGGGATGAACGTGATCATCGTGAGGCCGAAGGTGGTCACCACCGGCAGTCCGCAACTGCGCAGCGCGTGCTTCCAGATGATGGCGGAGGGCCCGATCCCGCAGGCCCGCAGCGTTCTGATGTAGTCGAGTCCGAGGGTGGTCAGCATCGCGTCGCGGGTGACCTTGGCGATGAAGGCGATCCCGCCGATCGACAGCGCGACCACGGGCAGGACGAGGCCGGCCGCCCACTGTCCGGGGGACTCGGCGAACGGGGTGTAGCCGGTGGCGGGGAAGACGGCGAACCTGACGGCGAACAGGGCCACGAGCAGCAGGGCGATCCAGAAGTTCGGCAGCGCGCCGCCCAGCAGGGACACCACGTCGACCACGCGGCGGCTGAACCTGCCGCGCGTCGCGCTGTAGACGCCGAGGAGCACACCCACCAGAGCGGCGAGCCCGGTGCCCCCGATCACCAACGCCAGGGTCACCGGCAGCCGTTGGCCGATCAGCCCGAGCACGGACTCGTCCGTGAACAGGGAGGTGCCGAAGTCGCCGTGCAGCGCGCCGCGCAGGTAGAGGCCGTACTGCGCGATGACCGGCTGGTCGAGATGGAGTGCGGACCGCAGCGCGTCGTACTGCTCCTGCGTCGCGTTGAGGCCGAGGAGCGTGCGTGCCGGATTGCCCGGCACGAACGACTCCAGGAGGAAGGTGATCGCCGAGACGACGATCAACAGGGGGACGGACAGGGCGAGTCTACGAACAATGATCGGCAGCATCGGTCCTCGTCACCGAGAGGTCCACAGGGTGTCGGAGGTCGCGAAGGCGGTGCCCGGGACGAACTTCACGCCCTTGAGCTTCGCGTTGTACATGAGGATCGTGTCGGCGCCGGACACCGGCAGGGCGAGCGCCTTGCTCGTGATCACGTCGGTGAGGGCCTGCGCGGCCGCTCCGGCGGACTGCTTGTCGGAGGCGGCGAGCTTGGTGAACGCGGCGTCGACGTCGGCGTCCTGGACACCGAAGACGTTCATGATGCCGGTCTTGGTGAACCCCGCCTGCTGGGCGTAGAAGTTCTCGTCGCCGCCCTGGCCGGGCGAGAGCACGGTGGCCGCCTGCTTCCTGGTCAGCAGGTCATTGATCCAGCCGCCGAAGTTGGTGGCGGCGGTCAGCTTCAAGTGGACGCCCACCTTGGCGAGTTGGTCCTGTACGGCCTGGACGAGCTTGGTGGTGGAGGCATCGAAGGAGCCGTAGTTGACGGGGATGGTGAGCCCGCCGGAGTAACCGGCCTCCGCGAGCAGCTGCTTGGCCTTGGCCGGGTCGTAGTCGTACATCTGCGCGGCCTTGGCGCTGTAGCCGTCGTAACCGGGCATCGCCGGCTGCTCGACCGGGGTTCCGTAGTCGCCGTAGACCGCCTTCGTGATCGCCACCCGGTCGACGGCGTAGTTCAGCGCCTGGCGGACCCGTACGTCGGCCAGCCCCTTGACGATCTTGCCGTCGCGGTCGAGGAGGAACAGACCGGCCCAGGTGGTGGGCTTCTTGATGGTCTTGAGCGCGGAGTCGCCGGCGATGGAGGGGGCCACGTCCGGGGAGCCGTACATGAAGTCGATCTGACCCGACTTCAGCGCCTGCACCTCGGAGTTGATGTTCGGGATCACCCGGACGGTGATCTTCTTGAAGTGGATGGCGCTCTGGTCGTAGAAGTTCTTGTTGGGCAGGTAGACGTAGTGGTCGCCGGAGACCGACTGGGCGGCGCTGTAGACGTAGGGCCCGGCGCCGAAGGTCGCTGAGGCCAGCTTCTGGGGCGCCTTCAGGCCCGCGGGGCTGATGACGGCGCCACCGAGGAACGCCGGGGTGAACAGCGCTCCCATGTCCGGGTTGGGTGTGGGGCTCTTGATCACCACGGTGGAGCTGTCGGGAGTGGAGAAGACCAGGGGGCGGAAGTAGGAGGCGGACGGGCCGCTGCCCTTCTGGACGTACTTCAGCGAGGCCACGACGGCGGCGGCGGTGACGGGGGTGCCGTCCGCGAACTTCGCGCCGCCGCGCAGGTGGAGCTTGAACTCGGTGTTGCCGGTGCCGACATAGCCCCACTTGTCGGCGAGTCCGGGCGCGAGGGCGCCGTCGGAGCCGCGGGTCAGCAGGGAGGCGTAGGCCGGGTCGAGGTAGTTGACGAAGGGGCCGGTGGCTATCTGGGCCGGGTCCAGGCTGTTGGGTGCCGAGGACATGCCGATCGTCAGGGTGGCCGAACCGGAGCTGCCGGTGCCGCTGCCGTTCCCGCCGCCGCAGGCGGCGAGCGTGAGCGCTGCGACCGCTCCGATCGAGGCGTGGAGGACGGTTCTTCTCTTCATCGAGTGCTCCGTTGTGTTCGGGAGGGTGCGGCTCGGCGCATCGCTGCTCGGAGGGGAGGTCGCGCGGGTCCCGGTGGCCGGCCGAAGGGCCGTGGACGCCGTCCGAGGGCCCGGGCCGGAAGGTGGACGCCGGGGCCTGTGTCGTCTTCGGGGGCAGTGCGCCCCGAAGGTGGCTTGCACGTTTCACTTACACGTTTAATCCGGTGCCGGGTAACGTAACCGTGTCGCCCGCATTGCGCAAGGGGTCAGAGGCGACGATTCCGGCGGACCCTCCGGCCCCCGTACGGCGCTGTCAGGCGGAGGCCCGCACCAGCACCCGGAGCGGGTCCCGCAGCGGCTCGACCGGAATCCGCCTCCCGTCGAGGGCGTCGACGACGCGCCGGGCCAGCTCGCGCGCGAGCGCGTCGGTGTCGCGGACGACCGTGGTGAGCGGCGGCTGCGCCAGGGCCGCCGCGGGGGTGCCGTCGACGCCGATCACGGCGATGTCCTGCGGAACCCGCAGGCCCAGGGAGCGCAGCGCGACCAGCACGGACAGGGCGACGGCGTCGTTGAAGGCGCAGACGCCCGTCACCGGGGGTGTCGCGGCACGCCATGCCCGCACCGCCTCCACAGCGTCCTCCAGGGTGAAGGAGACGACCCGGACGTCCGGCTCCGGGAGGCCGAGTTCGGCGCACACCTTGCGTACGCCGTCCAGCCGCGACCGGGCCAGCGCACCCAGGCCGGGCAGGTCCGGGCAGGCGTAGCCGAGTCGGCGGTGCGCGGCGGCGAGGTGGCGGGCCTGTGCCGCTCCGATCGGCTCCTCCGAGACGAGCGGGGGTCTGCTACGACCGTGCGGCGAGCCGTGCACCGCCATGACGACGCCGATCCCGGCGGACCGCATGGCGTCGGCCTCGGACTCGGGGAACTCGTCCAGCGACAGCACCGCCGCAGGTGTCAGGGCCTTCCAGATCTCCCGGACGGGGCGGGCGGGCCGCGCCGCCGAATGCACCAGGAAGGTGAGCCCGTGTTCGGCGAAGGCGCCGGTCAACCGCTGGACCAGGCGGCCGAGGACATGCTCGATCGGCCAGTCGGGCAGCAGTCCGAGCACGATGTCCGAGCGGCCCTTGCGCAGTGAACGGGCCGCCGCCGAGGGGGCGTAGCCGAGCCGGGCCGCGGCTTCCCTGACCCGCAGTCTCGTCGTCTCGGAGATCTTCTGGTGCGAGGTCTCGTTGAGGACATAGCTCACGGTCGCGCGGGAGACCCCGGCCTCCTGGGCGACGTCCGCGCTGGTCACTCGTCTGTGACGGGATACCTCGCTCATGGATCTCCCTCCGGCGGACGGCCTTGTCAAAGCCGGCGGCTGCGGCTAGGTTGCCCGCTCAGAATACCTACACGTTTAAGTGGCGCGAGTAAGCAACGCGACGCGGCTTCGGGCCCGGACCGCCCGTCCCCTCAAGATCCGCCGGTCTCGCCGGTGCCGTCGACGCCGGACGCGGGACGCGTCAGCAGCTCCCCGTGGTGTCCGAGCCCTCCCCGCACCCGACACGAACCGAAAGGCAGCCGCGTGATCCGCCCTCACGAATTCCCCCACAACGGCCTGATTCTGCGCTCCACGCTGCACGTCCCCGACGGACCGGCCGGCAGCACCTGGCCGACCGCGGTGTTCGTCCACGGCTTCACCTCCAACCGGCTCGAACTGCCCGACTTCGTCGCGATGTCCCGGCTCCTCGAGGCGAACGGCATCGCCTCGGTCCGCTTCGACCTCTCGGGGCACGGCGAGAGCGACGGCACGTTCTTCGACGTGACCATCAGCGGCGAGATCGCCGAGACGCGCGCGGTGCTGGAGGCCGTGCGGTCGCTCGACTTCGTGGATCCCGGGCGGATCGGCCTGGTCGGTATGAGCATGGGAGGTGTGGTCGCAGGGATCGTCGCCGCGGAGGAACCGGACATCGCCGCCCTGTGCCTGTGGTCCCCGGCGGCGGTCGCCCCCTTCGAGATCGGCCGTGGCTACCTCAAGGGACGCAGCCTCGCGGCGGAGATCGAGGAGAAGGGCTGGTTCGACGCCGACGGCCACCGGATGAGTGCCGCGCTCATCGAGGATCTCGCCGGACTCGACGTCTACGGACGGTCCGGCGCCTATCTCGGCCCGGTCCACATCCTGCACGGCACCAAGGACGAGATCGCTCCCCTGGAGTACGTCCGGCGCTATCTCGACCACTACGACGGCAACGCCGAACTGGAGGTCGTCGACGGCGCGGACCACGCGTGGGGCAGCGTCCCGCATCGCACCACGCTGCATGAGTCGACCTTGCGATTCCTCCGGAGGCACTTGCGGTCATGACGACGCCGAGCTCGACCGACGGGTCCTTCGACGCGGAGGTCGACTCCAGCCGCTCCTTCGCCGCACCGGCCATCGGCGGGTGGACGGCGTGGAGCGAGCCCGCCCGTGGAGGCCGCGCCCCTCGACGACGCGGACTGGACGGCCCGTCCGAGCGACACCTTGACGGTGGACCTGTCGCTGCCATCGGGGACCACCGGCCGGTTCAGCGCGCCCAGCGGATGGCGCCGCACGACCGGGGCCGACCCGCTCGTATCCGAACGGCACCGCCTGGTCCTCCGCTCCGGCTCCTGACAGGAGGTCCCTGCCGCAGAACGTCCTGGCCCCCGGCGGCAGCTCGGATGTGGGGCACCCAGGGGCGCGTTTTACGATGGCGCTGCGTACTGCAGGGGATGAGGAGTGGATCATGCGGCGGTTGGGCGACCTCGAGGCGGAGATCATGGACCGTCTCTGGCGATGGCAGCGCCCGGCCACGGTGCGGGAGATCGTCGACGACATCAACGAGGAGCGCCCGCTCGCCTACACCACCGTCATGACCGTGACGAACATCCTCTACACCAAGGGCTGGCTGCTGCGCACCAAGCAGGGCCGGGCCTGGCTGTACACGCCGGTCCGCAGCCGTGAGGAGTACGCGGCGGCGCTCATGGAGGACGCGCTCGGCACGAGCGAGGACCGCCCGGTGGCTCTGGCCCACTTCGTCCAGCAGATGGATCCCGACGAGATCAGCGCTCTGCGCAAGGCCTTGCGCACGGTGGGGCGGCAGGCCGAGTCGTGAACGCGGCGCCGGCCCTGCTCGGGTACACGGCAGGGGTCGGTCTCCTCGCGCCGCGGCTGATGCTGCGCAGCGCCTGGCCGCACCGAGCACCGGCGCTGGCCGTGGCCGTGTGGCACGGACTGACCGTGTCGTTCACCGTCGCCGCCGCCCTGGCCGCTTACCACCTGGCCGCACCCTCCGAGCATCTGCACGCCGACTTGATCGCCGTACTGCATTCCTGCGGTCTGGCCCCTACGGCCGGCGCCCCTGACCCCACCGTCGCCGACCGCTCGGCGATCGCTCTGCCGCTCTCGGTCGCGCTGGTCGTGCTGGGTGCCTTCGTCCTCGAAGTGCTCCGTGGCCGCCGCGCGCGCTGCCGCCACCGGGAGGTTCTGGACCTGGTGGGGCGACGCTCGCCGCACCTGCGCGCCACCGTCCTCGAACATGACCTGCCCGCGGTGTACTGCCTCCCCGGGTACAAGCCGCGGGTGGTGGTCAGTGCGGGCGCGCTGCGACTGCTGTCGCCGGGGCAGTTGGAGGCCGTGCTCGAACACGAGCGTTCCCACATCGCGGGCCGGCACCACCTGGTGATGGCCGCCGCGCAGGCGTTCGCCCGGGTCTTCCGACGTCTTCCGCTCGCCCGCCACGCGAAGGAGCAGACGTCCGTGCTCCTGGAGATGATCGCCGACGACCGTGCGCTGCGCCGCCGGTCCCGCGAGGAACTGGCCACCGCCCTGTACGAGATGGCGGCGGCGAAGTCCGCCCCGGCGGGCGCGTTCGCGGCGGGCGGTCCGAGCGCGGTGGTCCGGATGCGCCGGGTGCTCACACCCCAGCGGCGGCCGCACGTCGTGCTCCGCGGGACTGTTGCGGCAGCGGCAGTGGTGGTGCCGGTGGTACCGCTGCTGTTCGGGTGCGTACCCACCATCGGATAACCGGGCGAACGCGGCTCTTTCCGGCTCCGGATTGCCGCCTCATCTACGAACCTACTAAGTTGATAGCGCATTTGATCGAAGCCACGGCACCGTCCGGTACGTGTTCCGTCGCCCGCGTGGGCACACAGAGGAGTTGTCGAACGATGGGAAGCCACCGCCGACCGAAGCCGCCGACTCGTCCCCGGCTGGCCGTCCTGGCCGCCTCGGCGGGAGCGTTCTCCCTGTTGTCGACCGCGCAGAGCCAGGCCGAACCGAAGCCCTCCGTCGAGAAGGTCCGCCAGGAGGTCGAGGAGCTGTACCACGACTCCGAGGCCGGCACCGAGGAGTACAACTCCGCCCGGGGGAAGAAGGCGAGCCTTCAGAAGGCCGCCAACGACGCCCAGGAACAGGTGGCCGCGCAGCAGGCCCAGGTCAACGAGATACGCGCCGCGATGGGCCCGGTGGCCGCCTCGCAGTACCGGGACGGCGGCTTGGACCCGAGCCTGCGGCTCTTCCTGTCGGCCGACCCCGATGACTATCTGTCACAGGCGGAGCTGCTGGACCGCACGAGCTCCCGGCAGACCTCCCTGCTCCGCAGCCTTGAGCAGAAGCAACGGGAACTCGCCCAGACGCGTGCCGAGGCGTGGGAGAAGCTCGAGGCGGCCCGTGAGGCCCAGGAGCAGATGGCCGAGCGGAAGCTGGAGATTCAGAGCAAGCTCCGCAAGGCCCAGAAGCTCCTGAACAGCCTCACCGCCGAGCAACGCGCCGAACTCAGGGCCGCAGAAGCCGAGGCCGACCGAGCCTCCGGCAGCAGCGACGGCGCCGCCACCTACAACGGGCCCGCCAGTGGCCGCGCCAGGACCGCGCTCGAATTCGCCTACGCGCAGCTCGGCAAGCCCTACGAATGGGGCTCGACCGGCCCCGGCTCCTACGACTGCTCGGGCCTGACCGGTGCTTCCTGGCGGGCCGCCGGCGTCTCGCTGCCCCGGACGGTCAACGAGCAGTACAACGCGGGCCGGAAGGTCGCCCGCGCGGACCTCCAGCCCGGCGACGTCATCTACTGGTACAACAACAGCCAGCACAACGGCCTTTACGTGGGGAACGGCAAGGCCATCCATGCCCCGCGCACCGGCAAGAACATCGAGATCACCAACCTCGACTCCATGCCCTTCTTCGCCGCCACGCGGCCCTGAACGGCGAAGCGCTCCTGTAGAGGTCGCCCGCCGCCCCCGCCCGTCTCGTCCTCCGTTCGTTCACATACGCTGACCGAGCGGAGGCGGAGGCGGAGGCGGAGAATGACTTTTCGGCGGCGGACCGGAGCCGTGGCGCTGGGTCTGCTGATGGCCCTGGCCACGCTGTTCGGCGTGGCCTGCCTGTGCGTTCAGGGGCCCGCGACGCCCCCTGAACACACTGCCGTCGCCGCGGCCACCTCCGCGGTGCCCCAGGAGCACGTCTGCCCCTCCCCCGTCCACCGTCGCTGCGGCGCCGACGCCGCCGTCGCCACACCCGCGACCGGGCCCGGGTCGCACCCCCAGCCGCTCGTCCTCCCGACCCGCGTGGACACCCGGCCGCCGGTGGCCTTCCCTGCCGGCACCTCATATGCGGCGGGCCCTCGTGCCCCCGATCTTCATGTGCTCCAGGTGCTGCGGACCTAGAGCGGATGCCCTTCCCCACTGATCAACGGCATCCGTCAATCTCCGCTGCACACAAGGAACTTCACCATGGCCTCCGTCAACTCCAGAAGCACGCCCTCAGGCAAGAAGAAGGGCCAGAACACCAACAAGTCCAAGGCCGAGGCGCGCCGCGCCCGCATAGAGGAGCAGCGGCGCGCCGAGCGGGCCCGCGAACGCCGTAACCGGGCCATCACCATCGCCGTGTCCACCGCGATCCTCGTCGGACTGGTGGCCGGCAGCTGGTATCTGATCGGCGCCGCCGACGAGAAGGAACGGCAGCAAGCCGCCCCGGTCTCCGGCGAGAAGACGTGGTCGAAGCTGAGCCAGACCCACGTCGACACGAAGGTCGAGTACCCCATGACCCCGCCGGTCGGCGGCAATCACTCGTCCGTCTGGCAGAACTGCAACGGCGACGTCTACACCCAGCCCCTCCAGAACGAGAACGCCGTGCACGCCCTGGAGCACGGGGCGGTCTGGATCACCTACAACGACGAGGCGGCCGACGCCGACGTCAAGGCGCTCGCCGACAAGGTCGCCAGGACGCCGTACACGCTGATGAGCCCCTATGCGGACCAGTCGTCCCCGATCACCCTGAGCGCCTGGGGCCATCAGCTGAACGTGGCGAAGCACTCCGATCCCCGGGTCGCCGAGTTCCTCGACAAGTACGTCCAGGGCGCGCAGACTCCCGAGCCCGGCGCCGCCTGCACCGGCGGCAAGTCCTCGTAGCCGATCCACTGTTACCGGGGCCGACCGAAACAGTCGGCCCCGGCACGGGCGGCGCGTCAGAGGTCAGGTCCGGTAGGCGACCAGTGCCATCATGCCGACTTCGCCGTGGTAGGCGTTGTGGCAGTGGAGCATCCACCGGCCGGGGTTGTCGGCGTCGAAGAGGACGGACAGCTTCTTCTTCGGCAGCACGATCGCGGTGTCCTTGCGCGGGCCGGTGTCGCCGAGCTGGTAGGTGTGGCCGTGCAGGTGCATCGGGTGCCACATCGCGGTGGTGTTGACGAAGTCCAGCCGGACCCGCTGCCCTTCCTCGACCGTGAGCGGATGCGCGTCCGGGTCGCCCATGTCGTAGGCCTTGCCGTTGATCGCCCAGTTGTACGTGCCCATGCCGCCGGTCAGTTCGACGCGGTGCACCCGGTCCACCTTCCTGGACGGCAGGCGGACGTCGTCGTCCGCGCGCAGCTGGGACGCCGTCAGGATCCTGCCGTTCAGTTCCTTCGGGCGGACGGCCGGGTCCGGCGCGCTGCCCGATCCCGTGCGGACCAGGGCCATGCCGGTGGCGTCCTTGCCCTCGGCCAGCGCGACGAGCGGGAAGACGCCGTCCCCGAGGGTGACCAGGACGTCGTACCGCTCCCCCATCCCGATCAGCAGGGCGTCGACCTGCTGGTGCGCCACGGGGTAGCCGTCGGTGTGGGTGAGGGTCAGCCGGTGACCGCCGAGCGCCACCCGGTACGCGGTGTCGCCGCCCGCGTTGATGATGCGCAGCCGGACGCGCCTGCCGGGCTTGCCCCGGAAGACGGCGGGGTCGGCGGGGACGCGGCCGTTGACGAGGTGGTACGGGTACTTCACGTCGCCGGCGTCCCCGCCGAGCAGTTCGCTCTCGGCGCCCATCAGCATGAACTTCATCGACATACCGTCGGACGAGGGTGAGGCGGAGGGGGACGCCGAGTCCTCCCCCATGTCCATGCCGTCCATCTCCATGCCGTCCATCTCCATGCCGCCCATGTCCATGCCGCCCATGTCCATGCTTCCCATGCCGTGCCGGAGCTCGGCGAGGACCTCGTCGGGGGTGCCGGTGACTCCGTCGACCCAGTCGTCGAGGACGACGACCCATTCCTCGTCGTACGACAGCGGTTCCCCGGGGTCCTCGACGATGAGCGGGGCGTACAGGCCCCGGTCGAGCTGGACGCCGACGTGGGGGTGGAAGAAGTAGGTGCCGGGGGCGTCGGCGATGAAGCGGTAGGTGAGGTTGGCGCCCGCGCGTACGGCCTGCTGGGTCACCGGAGGGACACCGTCCATGTCGTTGCGCATGGCGATGCCGTGCCAGTGGATCGACGTGGTGGTCCGGTTCGGGAGCTGGTTGGAGAGTTCCGCGGCGAGGGTGTCGCCGGTGGACAGACGGATCTCCTTGCCGGGGACCTGACCGCTGAAGGCCCAGCTCCTGGCCATGACCCCGGCGCCGAGGTCGAGCAGGGCGGGCGCCGCGGTCAGGTTCACGTGCCGCGTCCGGCCGGTGCCCTTCCGCTTCCTCTCCGCTGCGGCGACCGCGGACCCGGAGGGGCTGACCAGGCCATGCGTGGTTTCGGAGCCGCTGCTGCACGCGGCGAGCGCGCCGGCGCCCGCGACGCCGAGCCCGGCGAGCAGGACGGAGCGGCGGTTGATGCTGTTCATGGGTGTCCTCGATCTCAGTGTGCGCACAAGGGAGTTGGCGTGCCGGTACGGCTTCGGCGTGACACGGGCACGAGGAAGCCGTCGGGCACGGCCTAAATGCGCAACTGAGAGAGAACGGACAGGTCCGGAGGCGCGCGGCACACCGTCCCGGCCGCCTTGGCCCCGGAGACGACCGCTTCGTGCGCGGCGGAATCCCGCGGCGCCGGCGACCGGCCAGGCGGCAGGAGCTTCACGACGTCGAGGCTCGCGGCCGAACAGTGCTGCATCGCCATGCCCTCGCACGCCGCGCCCTCGGCACTGATCGTCGTCGCCCTCACCGGAGCGGCAGGGCTCCCCGACATCGACATGCCGTACGTCATCACGTGTGCCGCCGACGCGGAGGCAGGGCCGGTCGCCACACCGGCCGACTCGTGGTGGATCAGTACGGCGAGTGCCGCGAGGAGGGCGATGACGGCAGCGCGCGTCCAGCGGACGACGCCGTGCGAGGCACGGGTCCGCGGGGCGCGGGCTCCCGGTGCTGTCATCACTTCCCTCTGCGTGTTCGATGGACGACCGCTCGCCAATATACCCGTAGGGGGTAATCCGCTCTCGCGGAACGGTCCGACTCGGAAGCCGCCGAGAGGCGTCCTGAACGCGCCTCCACCTCCGCACGTACTAAGGACATCAGTAGATAGAGGGCGACCGCCGATCGATGGAGAGGGCCGTAATGGGAAGTCCCGCCATGACCTGGACGCTGGCGGCGGTGGCCGCGCTCGTGGCTGTCGTGAGCGCGGCCAGACTGGCCGCGGCCGACAGCAGGGAGGCCCGGTTCGCGGCCGGCGGCGACGTCGTGATGGCCGGCGGCATGGCCGCGATGTTCCTGCCCGCGACCGCCGCCAGTTTCGGGGACCACAGCCTGTGGTGGGTGACGGGGTTCGCCGCCGTCGGCCTCGGCGGCGTGGCTCTCTCCGTGCGCCACGCCCGCGTGCACGGCTGGCGGCACGGCCGCCGCTGGACGCACCACGTCATCGGCAGTGCCGCCATGGTCATCATGACGCTCGCCATGCCGGGCACCGACTCCGGGCCCGTCCTCGCTCTGGGCGGCCACTCGATGGCCGGCATGGGGCACGGGCACGGATCCACCGGGGCCGCCTCCTCCGGCCACGAGATGGCGGGTATGGCCGGGGCCATGGACGGCATGGACGGCATGGACGGCATGGCGCACTCGGAGATGACCGCCCACGACATGACGACCGGCGCCGGCGAGAGCGCCGCGGCCGGTGGTTCGGCTTCCGTGTGGCGTGCCGTGCTGATCGCCCTGGCCCTGTACTTCCTGCTCTCGGTCGTCGCGTCCGTGTGGGCGCGGCTCCGCGGCACCGACCGGCGGGTGGGCACCGGCCGCGGATCGGGCCGAAGCCGTTGGGCGCGGCGGCTGCTCGCCCTGCCCGACGCGATCGTGGTGTTCGTGGCGTCCCTGGCCCTCTCCGTCTGGGACAGGGCCCGGTCGGGCCCGAGCAGGCGCAGGGCCCATGCGGCTGGGGGCGACCGGAGTCGGCGGCGGCCGCCGGGCACGTCGCCGGGGGCGGCCCTGACGGCGCACATCGGCATGGGCGGCACGATGTGCGCGATGCTCGTGATGATGGCCGCCTGAGCGCCGCGGTGTCCGGCTGATCAGTGGCCCCCGCTCGACGTCACGGCCAGGCGCTCCTCGAACGTCCTGCCTCCGTCCTTCGACTCGAACACGCCGGTCCCCGTGGCGGCGAGGACGTGCTCGGCGGCGACAGCGGTGAGCGCCTGCGGCCGGCCGCCCGGCACGTCGGAGACCTTCGTCCAGGTGGTGCCGCCATCGGCACTGCGGTGCAGGCCACCGGACAGGTCGATGCCGTAGAGAGCGGTCTTCGTGCTCCAGGAGAGGAAGGCCAGCACGGGCCTCTGTCCCTGGGCGAAGGTCTTCCCGCCGTCGCTGCTGCGGGCGACGCCCTCCTCCGTGGTGGCCACGACCACACCGCGGTCCGCGGGGCTGACCGCGATGTCCAGGGCTTGGAGCCGCGCCCCGTCCTTCCATGAGGCGCCGTCCTCGGTGGTGCGGACCAGGCCGTTGGTGGAGTCGTAGCCGTAGATCGTGCCGTGGGCGAACTCCAGGGCGTGGAAGTCGGATTCGCCGGTCAGGGACAGGGACGTCCAGGTCCTGCCCGCGTCGGTGCTCCTGATGAGCCCCTTGTTGCCGCCGGAGGTGGGGTGTCCGCCGGCGTAGAAGGTCCTGTCGCCTGCCACGGTGAACCCCATGAAGTCGTCCTTGCTGTCACCCACCAGTTCGGGCTCGCCGTGGGCGTCGGGGGTGTAGACGCCTTCGTGGGTGGCGACGTAGAGGCGCTGGTCGGCGGGGTCCAGACCGAGGCCGTGGATGTGACTCACCGTCGGGCCGGCTGCGGACTCGGCCGTCGGGTCCTCGGCGCCGCCGTTGGAGCAGGCGGCCAGGGCGAGGGTGAGAGCGAGTGCGGTGGCTGCGACGGTGGCAGGGTGCTTGTGCATGATTCCTCGGGAGAGTCCGGGTCACCGGGTGGGTCACCGGATCGGCGACGGCCGACCGCGGTCGTGACGGCATGGGAGACGACCGCCCAGGGCCCCTCGGTGTGCGCCTCGGAGCCCTGGGCGGTCTGGGGGTGATGCGGGTCAGATCCGGTCGAGGATCTTCCGGAACTTCTCGACCTCGGCGCTCTGGGTCTTCACGACCGCGGCGGCGAGCTTCTTGGCCTCGGCGTCACGGCCGTTCTTCTGCTCGTCCTGCGCCATGGTGATCGCACCCTCGTGGTGCTCGACCATCATCTCCGCGAACATCCGGTCGAACTCGGTGCCCTTGGCGGCCTTGAGTTTCTGCATGTCCTCGTCGGACATCATCCCGGACATCCCCGCCATGTCCTCCATGCCGCCGGAGCCGTGGTCCATGCCGGGCATGCCCGTCTCGGCGGACTCCGGCTTGCCCCAGGCCTTCAGCCAGGACTTCATGGTCGCGATCTCGGGGTCCTGGGCCTTCTCGATGTCCGCGGCCAGCGTCTTGACCTCCGCGTCGGAGGCACGGCCGTTCGCGAGCTCGGCCATCTCCAGGGCCTGCTCGTGGTGCGGGATCATCATCTGCGCGAACGTCACGTCCGCGTCGTTGAAGGCGCCGGGCGTCCGGTTCCCGCCCGCTGTCGGGGTGGACGCGGCGGAGGCGGAGCTGCCGCTCCCGTGGTCCATGCCCTCCATGTCGTCCCCGCCGCAGGCGGCGAGCAGCAGCCCGCCCGCGGCGGCGATGCTCACGATGGCCGTGCGGCGGCGAAGTCGGCGGCGCAGGGCAGGGGTGTAGACGGTCATGTGCGGATTACCTCGCTCGTTCAGGTCTGTCAGTGGATACGGCGGCACACGCGATGCGCGCGGGCAGGACGCAGCCCGCGCTGGGCGGGCCCGCCTATATGCGCAGGACTGACAGCTGAGCGAGGAGAGGTCTGGGAGGGGGCGGGAGGGGAGGCAGCACGGCCATCGCTCGGGCGAGCAGAGCCGTCAGCCGTTCCTTCCGGCGAGCCACGGCACGCAGGAACAACCAGAGCAGCCATCCGGTGAGCACCGCCAGGCACACGGACAGCACGTCCATGCCGGTCATGGGCCCGTATGCGGTGGGTGCGGTCGGTGAGACCGCTCCATGGTCCGCCTCCGCCATCGGATCGGCGGAGGTCCGGGCCTCGGCGGCCCCACGGCCCATGTCGCCCTGATGCGTGCCGAGCACGGCATGCGATGTGCCGACTGTGACCGGGCCGGAGGAATGCTCCGGGTGACCCATGGTGTGCATGGCGAAGACGCCGAAGGTGAGCGCGGCAACCAGCAGGAGGTACCCGAGGGCTCCTCCCACACGCAGCCGACTGCTCACACGCACCATGCGGGACATACTACTAAGCCGCTTCCGAGAACGGCGACCGGCTTGACGAGGTGTCTCCCCGTGCGCCGGTCGCAGAGCACGGGGCCCTCTCACGTGTCCCTCGGCCCGTCAGCGCGCGAGGGGTCCGCCCAGCACGTCCAGGACGGTCCCGCCGAGCAGTCCGAGGGCGACGGATCCGGCGGCCGCCCCGTACGCGACGACGGCAGCGGATCTCGACGTCGCGACCGGACCGCCCCCGTCCGCGTATGCGAGGAACGCCGGGGCGATCCAGCGCAGGTAATAGAACAGGGAGGCAACCGTGTTGACGGCCGCCACGACTGCGAGCCATGCGTAGCCACCGTCGAACGCCGCGCTGAAGGCTTCCAGTTTGCCGAGGAAGACGGCGGTCGGGGGCGTGCCCACCAGGCCCAGCAGGCAGACGACGAGTGAGGCCAGCAGCGCCGGGTGCGCCCGTGCCAGGCCCCGGTAGTCGTCGATGGTGCGGGCTCCGGGGAGCGCGCAGACCACGGCGAAGGCCCCGAGGTTCGTCACCGCGTACCCGGCCAGGTAGTACAGCAGCGCCTCCTGGTCGAGGTCGGTGCGTCCGACGACGGCCACCGGGAGCAGGAGGTAGCCGACCTGACTGACAGTGGAGTACGCGAGCAGCCGTCTGACGTCCTGCTGGAAGAAGGCCGCCAGGTTGCCCAAGGTCATCGAGGCGACCGAGAGCACCGCCAGCAGCTCGGCCCACGGCAGGCCGGCGTCCGCGAGCGGCACGGCGGCGAGCCGGTGGAACGCCGCCAGCGCGCCGATCTTGGGGATGGTGGTGAGGAAGGCGGCGACCGGTGCCGAGCTGCCCTGAACCGCGTCCGGGACCCAGAAGTGACCGGGCACGGCCCCGGCCTTGAACAGGATGCCGGCGAGCAGGGCGAGTGTGCCGACCGCGACCAGTCCCTGCGGCGCCCCGTCGAGTTCGGTGCGCAGCATCGGGTACGACGTGACCCGCCCCGCGGCGAGGAGGACCGTGATGCCGGCGAGCATCACCACTCCGAGGAGAGCGCCGACGACGTAGTACTTCAGCGCCGCCTCGGTGCCGGGGCCGTCCTTGCGGAACCCGGCGAGCGCGTAGGCGGGCACGCTGGCGAGCAGGTAACCGGCCGCGAGGAGGAGCAGGTCCTGGGCTCCGGCCATCATCAGGGCGCCGGCGGAGGCGAGTTGGAGCAGGACGTAGAACTCCGTCTCGCGCGGGTCGGCGTACAGGCGCGGCATGGCGAGGGCGAGGACCAGCAGGGTGGCGCCGAGGATGAGGATCCGGCTGGTGGCGGTGAGCGTGTCCAGGGCGAAGGACGCGCCGAAGGCCGTCTCCACGGGCTGGGCCGCGGCGATCGCGGCGGCCACGATCCCCACCGCACAGGCCGTGCCCGCCAGGGCGCCCGTCAGCCACTGGCGCCGGCGCGGCAGCCAGGCGCCGAGCAGCAGCCCGAGCACGGCCGAGGCGGCGAGCAGGACCTCGGGCAGGAGGTCGAGGGGGTTCTCGTTCATGCCGGTCATCTCGTTCATCGCGCCAGCAGCTCCAGCAGGGTGCGCGAGGCGGGCTCGATCACGTCGAGGACGAACCGGGGAGCGAGGCCGAGGACCACGCCCAGGAACAGCAGGGGAACAATCGCGAGCCCCTCATGGAGACGGATGTCCGGGAAGGGCCGGTCGGTGCCCGGTGCGGCGACCGGCAGGCGCAGCGGCCCGAGGAAGACCTGTTGCAGGGCCCGCAGGAACAGGCCGGCGGTGAGCAGGATCCCGAGCACGGCAAGGCCGGTGGCCACGGGCTCCGGTCCCAGGCTCCCGGTGAGGATCTGGAACTCGGCGATGAAGCCGGAGAAGCCCGGCAGCCCGAGGGAGGCGAAGGCGGCGACGCCGGTCAGTGCGGCGAAGACGGGCGCCCGCGCGGCCACGCCGGAGTACGCGGACATGTCGTACGTGCGTCCGCGCTCGTAGAGCACACCGGACAGCAGGAACAGCGCGCCGGTCAGCAGCCCGTGACTGACCATCTGGAAGACCGAGCCGGTGAGGGCCAGACGCCGGGCCTCCTCCTGGTTCGCGCCGACGGCCCCGGCCGCGCCGATGGCCAGGACGATGTAGCCCATGTGGTTGACCGAGGTGTACGCGACCATGCGCTTGAGATCGGTCTGCGCGAGGGCGACCAGCGCGCCGTAGAGCACGGAGACCACACCGACGACCACGAAGACGAGGGCGTAGCGGCGCCAGGCGTCGGGCAGCACCGGCATCGCGATGCGCAGGAACCCGTACGTCCCCATCTTCAGCAGCACTCCGGCGAGGATCGCGGACCCGGCGGCCGGGGCGTCGGTGTGCGCCGGCGGCAGCCAGGTGTGGAACGGCACGGTCGGGGTCTTCACCGCCAGCCCGACGGCGACGGCCAGCAGGACGAGAGCGCCGTACGTCGTGCGCCCGGCCAGGGGGTCGGTGTTCGTCAGCTCGACGATGTCGAAGGTGTGCGGATCGGCGGCAAGGTACAGGCCGATGAAGCCGAGCAGCAGGGCGAGGGAGCCGATGAAGGTGTAGAGGAAGAACTTGAGCGCCGCTCGGGCGGCACCCTTGTGTCCCCATCCGGCGATGATGAAGTACATCGCCACGATGGACAGGTCGAAGAAGACGAAGAACAGGATCAGGTCCAGGGCGACGAACAGGCCCAGGCAGATGGTCTGGAGGAAAAGGAACAGGGCCGCGAACTCCCTGGGCCGTCGGGTCTCGCGCCACGCGTACGCGGCGCAGGCGAGGAACAGCACGCACGTGACGGCCACCAGGGGCAGGGACAGGCCGTCGACTCCGACGTGGTAGCTGATGCCCGCGCTGGGGATCCAGCGGGCCCGCGTCTCGTACTGGATGCCGCCGTCCGTCCGGTAG
This sequence comes from Streptomyces sp. NPDC057253, assembly GCF_042669125.1. Classification (NCBI taxonomy): domain Bacteria; kingdom Bacillati; phylum Actinomycetota; class Actinomycetes; order Kitasatosporales; family Streptomycetaceae; genus Streptomyces; species Streptomyces sp. NPDC057253. The sequence goes on from NZ_JBHUXV010000019.1 coordinate 88,896, forward strand.
CCCGCCCAGACGATCACCGTCAGGACCAGTTCGGCGGCGGCGGTCGCCGCCCAGGCCGTCAGGAACAGCGTGCGGGGCGCGCTGCGGGGCACGCACAGGAGGAGGGCCGCCATGGCGGTCGGGAGCAGGACGATGGCCGTGAGCACGGCGGTCACCTCACGAGGACGAGGACGACGGCGAGGACGGTGAAGGCGGCGACCGCCTGAGCGAGGTACTGGTGCACCTGCCCGGTCTGCGGCCGCCGCGCGAGGCTGCCCAGCACCCGGGCACCGCCCGCCACGGCCTCCACGGCGCCGTCGACGAGCCGCTCCACCCGGGCGTTGGTCCACTGAGCCAGCCGGACCGAGCCGCGCGCGGTGCCCTCGACGGCACGGTCCAGTACCCGGTCGTCGAAGGCCGCGAGCGCGTCGGCGAGGCGCAGCACCGGACGTACGAGGAGCGTGCGCGCCGCGGCCTCCAGGTGGAGCCATTGCGACGCCGAGGCGGTCAGCCGGCCGGGCAGAGCACGGAGTTGGGGACCTCTGACCCACACCACGGCCGAGACGACGACCGCGAGCGCGCCGGACAGAGCGAACTCCCATACGTGCGGGCTCACTTGCGCCTCGTCGCCGAGGACTCTCCCGACCGCGTCGCGCACGGGCGGGAAGGACGTGACCGTCAGCGCGGCGCAGGCGAGGGCCAGGGTCACCAGCGGCAGCCGTGTGGCGTACGGCATCGATTCCTCCTGGGCGGCCGGTTCGGGAGCGGGCTGCCAGACGAACCAGAGGGCCTTGGCGCTGTACATGGCGGAGATCACCGCGCCGGCCAGCCCGACGAGGTACAGCGCCGTGCTGTCCTCCAGGGCCCCGGCGAGGAGTACGTCCTTCGCCGCCCACAACGCGAGAGGGGGCACTCCGGCCAGCGCCAGGGCGGCGACGCTGAAGGTGATCCCGGCCGTACGGTGGCGCCGGGCCGCACCGCGCAGGGCGGGCAGCGCCTTGGAGCCGAGGGCCGTGAGCCAGGCGCCCGCGACGAGGAAGGCGAGGCTCTTCGCGGCGGCGTGCGCGATGAGTTGCAGGGTTCCGCCGGTGAGCGCGCCGGACCCGGCGGCGAGCACCATGAAGCCGATCTGCGCACAGGTGGAGGCGGCGAGCAGTTGCTTGAGGTCGGTCTGGGCGACGGCGACCAGGCCGAGCAGCACCGCGGTCACCGCTCCCGTCCACGCCACCAGGGGCCCGCCCCATCCGGACTGTGCGAGCAGTGGCTCCAGCCGCAGCAGCAGATACGCCCCGGCCACGACCATGGTCGCTGAGTGCAGCAGTGCGGAGACCGGGCTCGGGCCCTGCATGGCTCTGGACAGCCAGAAGCTGAAGGGCAGTTGGGCCGACTTGCCGAGGGCGGCCGCGATGACTCCGGCGGTGATGAGCGCCGACCACGCGCCGGTCGCGTCGGGGAGTTCGTCCAGGGCGAGGGAGCCCACCTGCCCGCTCGCGAGCGCCGCTCCGGCGGCGAGATAGAGGCCGAGGTCGGCGGTGCGGGTGGTGAGGAAGGCCGTGTCGGCGGCGTCCGCACGCTCCGGGTCCTGCCACCAGTAGCCGATCAGCGCCCAGGAGGTGGCGCCCATCACCTCCCAGGCCATCAGCAGGACCGGCAGCGTGGTCGCGGTGACCGTCGTGAGCATCGCACCGGCGAACAGCAGCATCAGCCCGAAGAAGCGGGCGCGTGCTTCGCCGGGCCCGATGTCCGCGACGCCGAACAGGAGGACGGCCGCGGTCACCGCCGTGACGGTCACGGCCATGAGGCCCGACAGTCCGTCGACCGCGAGCCCGGCGGGCAGCCCGTCGAGCAGCGGTGCCTGGACCCGAGGGTGCTCGAACGCCGCCGCGACGGCGAGTCCGAGGGCGGCGACGGCCGTACCGACCGCGGCGGCGGGGGCGTACCGGTCCGCCGGGCGGCCCGCGACCGCGAGCAGCGTCCCCACGGTCAGCGGCAGCGCGACGAGGGCCCACAGCAGGGCGCTCACTCCTTCAACTCCGCCGCCATGTCGGTCATGTCGACCTCGCGGGATCGGAACAGCGCGGTCACCACGGCGAACCCGACGGCCATCTCCACCGCCATGACGGTGACGGCCAGGACGACCAGCACCTGCCCGTCGGCGGCGTCCGGGGCGATGTAGTGCCAGACGGCCGCGGCGCCGACGATGATGCCGCCCAGCATCAGTTCCAGCCCCATCATCAGCATCACGATCGACTGCTGGGTGAGCGCGCCGAACAGGCCGATGCTGAACAGCGCGGCGGCGAGCAACAGGAACAGCTCAAGGCTCATCGGCCCGTCCCTCCCCGTACCGCGTCGTCGGCGGTCCGCGCCTTCAGGTCGTCGCCGAAGCGGTCGTAGCGGCCCCGGCGGGTGGCCAGGACGACGGTCGCGACGATGGTGGCGAACAGGGCCAGGCCCAGGGTCATCATGGTGAGCATCTGCGAGCCCATCAGCGACAGGCCGAGGTCCATGGTCGGATCGGACGACGGTGTGCCGCGCCGGGACGGCCACGGGGCGAGCAGGATCCCGGCGGCCAGGACGGCGAAGACCGCCCCGCAGATCACCGCCGCGCCCTTCTTGTTGTGCACCATGGTCATCGGCATGAGACCGGCCGGGTTCATCATGTACATCACCATGAAGACGGCCATGATGGCCATCTCGATGGTCATCATCAGCACGATCACGACGCCGAGGTAGTCGAGCCCGAGCAGCAGCACCTCGCCGCCGACACAGAGCAGCGAGGTCAGCAGGGCGTACGTGGCGCGCGCCATGGAGTCGAACCGGAACACCATGACTCCGGCGGCCACGGCGACCAGGGCCAAAGCCCAGAAGATCACTTCGTCAAGCATGGCCTCTCGCTTATCGGTTGAGGACGACCACGGCCACGAACAGCGCCTGGAGCAGCGTGACCGGGACCAGAACCATCCAGGCCACTTCCATGTACCGCTCCATCCGCAGGACGGGCACGGCCCGGCGCCCGGCCACCAGCAGAGCCAGGACGGCGGCCGTCTTGATCAGCGTCCACGCCCAGCCGGGCAACAACGGGCCGTGTCCGCCGCCGAGGAACAGCGGCACGCTGAATCCGGCGGTCACCACCAGCAGCAGCCGGCGCCCGCCCAGGAACACCAGCCGGTCCACGCCCGCGAGTTCGGCGGCCGCACCGCCGGCCGCGTCCCGGGACACCGGGTGGTCGAAGGGTCCCCAGAAGGCCATGGCGAGCGCGCTCAGCAGATAGACGACGAACGCGGCCGGCATCCACACCACGAACCACAGCCCGTCCTGGGCCGCGACCACCTCCCCCACCCGCAGGGACTCGGCTCCGAGGGCCGCCGTGGTGATCGCGAACATGTGCGGCAGCTCGTACGCCAGCCCCTGAGCCAGGAACCGGTACCCGCCGATCAGCGACAGCGCCGAGTTCGGCCCCCAGCCCGCCATCCACACCGCCGCCCAGGCCAGTGCCTCCATCGCGTTGAACCACACGACGCCGACGGACGGATCGCTCACGGCACGAAATCCCCACGGCAGCACGGCGCCCGCGAGCACCGCCGCCACCGGGACCAGCACCACACCCAGCCGTCCGAGCAGCCGGTCGGCGGCCGTCGTACGACGAGGCTGCTGAACGAGCAGCCGCAGGGCTTCCCGCAAGGGGGCCAGCGCCCGCGCCCCGGCCTCCCGGACGCTCCCGGCAGGACCACGCTCGGCCGCCCCGGACAGCACCGCGTCGCACCCGGCCGCGACCACGGCCGCCACCGCCAGGGCGAGGGGCAGGACGAGGGCCGCCCACAGGGGCGCTGCGTCAGGCATGGCGTCAGGCATGGGCCGCTCCGGACACGGGGGCGAGGGCGAGTTCGTCGAGGTCGGGGTCGAGACTGGCCACGATGATCCGGGCGCAGGCGAACTCGGCACCGGTCAGCAGGTCGGGGAGGACGTCGAGCAGCGCCCGCGACGGCGGCCGCGGTCCGTCCAGCCGGCCACGCGGGCCGGTCCGCTCGTCCGGCGCCAACGGCCGCGTGTCGCCGAGCTCTTCGAGACCGCGCTCGGCCTCGCTCAGCCAGCTCAGCAGCCGGTCGTGCGCGTCCCCGTCCGCGGCGAGCGCCGGTCCGGTCACTCCGGCCGCCCGCGCCCGGTCCGCCGGCAACTCCCCCAGTCCTGCGATCGACCAGCGCAGGGGCCGGGACCGTTCGACCCTGCGCACCGACCGGCGCAGTTCGCCGCCGATCGCCTCACGGGACGCCCCCGACAGCACCTCGTCCCGCAGCCGACGGCACCGCGCCGCGACGTCGTCCCAGCCGACGACGGCGAGGAGCCGTCCCGCACTGTCCAGATGCGCGGCACAACGCCGACGCGCCGCCCGGCCCCTGCTGACCTCCTCGCCCTGCGCGGCCCGCAGCCACGGCTCGTCCCAGAACGGCAGCCGAGGGCCGGGCGGTACGGGGAGGTGTGCCACCTCGACCTCCTGTACGACGTCTCCCTGCAGGGTGAGCCGGAGGACGAGCCCCGCCGGCCAGTCGCTCAGCGCGGGACCGAGCGGGACGTGCAGCCGGTCGAGCCTCAGCTCGTCCCGGTCGTCGCCCCTCTCCGCCATCGGAAGGCCTGCCACCTCGCCCATGGCGTGCATGTCGTGACCCATGTGATCCATGTGATCCATGTGACCGCCATGGCCTTCGTGCTCTGCATGGTCCATGTGGTCCATGTGGTCCATGTGCGGCGAGTGGTCGGCGGGTTGGGGATGATCGTAGTCCTCGTGGGATGCCCGGGTCGACGAGCCGTCGTGGTGCGTGCCGTGCCCGTGACCGTGCCCCTGGTGATCGCCGTGCTCGGGACCGACGTGCGCGTTCGCCACTCCGGCCCCGCGCGGAGTCGTCGTCCTGCCGATCAGGTCCCTCGCTCCCATGTCCAGGGCGTCGACCACCTGCCCGCCCTCACCCGACCCGACGCGCAGGGCAGGCTCCGGCATCGACCGCTCGATGCGGTCCAGCCACTCCGCGTCGTCCGGTGTCGGGGCGCCGCAGACGAGCAGCAGATCCGCGGCGGCCGGTGCCCCCACGACGGGCCAGCCCCGTCGACGCAGCTCCGCCTCGGCCTCCAGCCGGAGTTCGGTGGCTCCCGGCAGCGCGACCGGCAGCACCGCCGGTCGGCTCATCGCCGTACGCCGAAGAGCGCCTCTCAGGTCCACCGCAGGGCCCCCTCGCGCCAGGCGTATGCGACGGCCGTGAACAGAATGCCGAGGAAGAGGAACATCTCCACCACCGCCGGAGTACCCACGTCCGAAACGACCTTCACCCACGGGTACATGAAGAGCATCTCCATGTCGAAGGCCAGGAAGATCATGGTGACCGGGTACCAGCGCACGTGAAACCGGGAGACGGCGTGTTCACCCGGCTCGAGGCCGCCCGCGAAGGGACCGGTTTCCAGGGGGGCTCGCTGTGCCGCCAGCCACAGGCCCAGCCCGTACAGAGCGGCCAGCCCCGCGCCGACCACACCGAGAAGGACCAGCATCGGCTGCCATACGTCCATCCCGCCCGACCTCCGTTCTCGGCATCGTGACCAATGCGTACCCCCAGGGGGTATCATCATTCTTCTCTCTTGGGAAGGAGCGGCACATGGTTCAGAAGGTGTACGACGTGCAGGGCATGACGTGTGCTCACTGCGTTCAGGCCGTCAGCTCCGAGCTCGGCGGCCTGCCCGGGGTCAAGGACGTGCAGGTGGACCTGGGGTCGGGCAAGGTCACGGTGATGAGCGAGGAGCCGCTGGACTCCGCCGCGGTGGCCGCCGCGGTCGACGAGGCCGGCTACGAACTCGTGGGCGGCGAGGCGCGGTGACCCCGCGGGTGGAACTGCCACCGCGGAGAAGTGACGCAGGCGAGGAAGAAGCCGGCCCCGCGAAGGACGAACACACCCGCTGAGCGCAAGGGCAGAACCCGGCAGGGGCGGGGCACCGTGCGGTGTCCCGCCCCTGGGGCGAGGGCCCGGTGGGTCAGACGGTCGCGGCGAGCGGCTCGGAAGCCGGCTGCGCCCCGAGTCGGCCGGTGCGGTGCAGGCCGTGCACCGCGGCCGCGCACGCGAGGCCCAGGGCGGCCAGCGTGATCCACGGCAGCGCGGGAAGGCCGGCCGTGCGGGCGGTGTCGAGTGCGGCGCCGGTGCCGAGGTTCCCGACGGTGATGCCGATGCCGCAGATCGTGTTGTACAGCCCGTAGTGGGTGGCGACGAGTCGGTCACCGGAGAGCCGGACGATGGTGTCCATCTCGAACGGGTAGGCGATCATCGTGCCGACGGCCAGCAGTAGGGCGGCGAGCGCCGGGGGAAGCGCCGCGAGCAGCCACAGCCCGATCCCGGACCCCGGTACGGGTACGGCGGTGGCGAGCAGCAGGGGCACGAACGCCAGGCCCATGGCCGCCAGTCCCCGGGTCAGCGCCTGCCCGGGCTCGTACCGTGCCCTGCACCAGGCCGTCACCCGCGTCTGGCCGAGGATCGTGGCCAGCCCGGACACGGCGAAGAGCATCGCCACCGCCGCCGTGCCGAACTCCCCGTCGCCGCCGAGCCTGCGCACCTCCAGCGGCAGGGCCAGGTAGACCTGGAAAGACAGGACGTAGGAACCGATCATGGCGACGGAGAACAACAGGAACGGCCGGTTGGCCAGGATGCCACGCCATTGGGCGAGCACTCCCGGATCGCCGTCGCTCCCGCGCGGCTTGGCGTCCTCGGCCCGCCGGGAGGGCAGCGCGCGGATCTGAACGACACTCAGCAGGGCGAAGATCCCCGCCGCCACCAGGCAGGTGACGCGAAAGTCGACCCCGGTCAGGACCATGCCGACAAGCGGGCCCAGCAGGATGCCTGCTTGGTAGAACACGTTGAACAGGGCAAACGCCTCGACTCTCCGCTCCCCCGCATCGGCTGCCAGGTACGCCCGTACGGCCGGGTTGAACAGTGCCCCGGCCAGTCCGGTGGCCGCCGATGCGGCGAGCAGCGCGGGCAGCGAGTCCACCAGCCCGAGCGTCGCGAAGCCGACCGTGCGCAGCACACAGCCGGCGACGATCATCGGCTTGTAGCCGATCCGGTCGGCGAGTGTCCCGCCGACCAGGAACATGCCCTGCTGGCTGAAGTTCCGTACGCCGAGGACGAGTCCGACGATCCACCCGGCCAGCCCCAGTGTTCCGGAGAGGTGAGCGGCCAGATACGGCATCAGCATGTAGAAGCCCAGGTTGATGGTGAACTGATTCACCATCAGCAGTTGGACACTGCGCTCGTACGACCGGACCTGGGTCAACAGCCCCGTCACCGGCCCTCCTCGGGTTCGGCCGCGACCGGTGCGGCGTCCTTGGCGCCCCGCAGAACGAGGGGGTCGACCACAGTGGTGCACCGGGTCCAGCGGGTGACCTCCTTCTCGTCGAGGCGGCCGATCAGTTCCGGTTCGGGCGCCGGCGGGGAGCCCAGCAGGCCATGGGCGGCGCAGTAGTCGTCGTCGTAGACCGTCCCCAGGTAACGCTGCGGGCCGTCGGGAAAGACGGCGACGACACGTGCGTCGGCCGGCATGGTCCGGGCCAGCCAGCCCGCCACCAGCGCGACCGCGCCGACGCTCCATCCGCCGGTGGCGTAGTGGGACGCGGCCAGTTGGCGGCAGGTCCACACCGCCTCGGCCGGGGCCACCCAGTGCACCTCCGAGAAGTTGTCGTAGGCGACGTTGCGGGGGTAGATGCTGGAGCCGAGTCCGCGCATCAGGCGGGGGCGGGCGGGCTGGCCGAAGATCGTCGAACCGGGCGTGTCCACGCCGACGACGGTCAGCTCCGGGTAGAGCTGGCGCAGCACCCGGGAGACGCCCGCGGAGTGTCCGCCGGTGCCGACGCTGCACACCAGCACGTCGATGTGGCCCAGCTCGGAGGCGAGTTCGAGGGCCAGGGGGGTGTAGGCGGCGACGTTGTCGGGGTTGTTGTACTGGTCCGGGCACCAGGAGTCGGGGTGCTGCTCCAGCAGCCGCTGCACGCGGTCGCGACGGGCCTGCTGCCAGCCCCCCGTGGGATGTGGTTCGGAGACGACGTTGACCTGGGCGCCGTAGGCCGTCAGCAGGCGCGTCATGGACAGTTCCAGCCCCGGGTCGGTGACCAGGGTGACCGGATGGCCGTACACCATCCCGGCCAGGGCGAGTCCCAGTCCCAGGGTGCCGCTGGTGGACTCGATGATCCGTCCGCCGGGCCGCAGGTCGCCGCGGGCCCGGGCCCGCTCCACCATGTGCAGGCCGGGACGATCCTTGATGCCACCGGGATTGAACCCTTCGAGCTTGGCCCAGAAGCCACGTCCGGCGGGGGCCAGCGGCTCCGAGACCCGCAGCAGCGGGGTGTTGCCCACCAGCCCGGAGAGGGCGGACCGGCTCGGGGGGACCGCGGCCTTGGTCAATGACTGCATGTCTGTGTGTTCACTCTCGCTCGATGAATACCGGGTACGGGTTCATCTCGCGTGCGCTCGCCCTGAGGCGGACGAAGGTCCGCGTCAGGGCCGTGGGCACGCGGCAGCCGCGAAGTCGGCCGGCTGCGAACGAGTGGTCTAGATGCGCCACCGCGACGTCTGGACGAGCGCCGCGCGGCCCGTGCGCACACTGCAACGCCGTCGGCGTTCCTGCCGTACGAGGGGCCGCCCCTGCCACGAGGACACGGCAAGGACGGCGACGACGGCCGGTGCGCCGAGGGGGAGTTCCTCACCCGGCTGGGCCGCGCTGCGTACGATCACGTCCGCCGCGCAGTCGTCAGCCCCATGGGGTGCGTGAGGCCCCTGAGGATCGTCTCCCGCAGCCACCGCGGAGAACCCGGCCGGCGCGGACACCGGCATGTTCGTCGGCTCGGACAGGCCGTGCATGACGGCACAGAGAATGAGCGCCATCGCGAAGGCGGAGCGGATCACCGAGACCCATCGGTGCCGTGCGGATGAGTCGTACGGGGCCCATGAGGTGTGCGCGGGCGTACGGAAGTGTGTCGGCACAGGTCCTCGGAAAGGGGTGGGGGCAGGACGGTTTCGACGAACGTGACGACCCATCATGAGCAGGCGTCAGGACGCTCGTCGTGCGATGTCGGCCGAACCGGTGACAGTCGGAGGGGCCAGGTGGAGGAGCCCTGCTCCTAGACCTGCCGGACCACGGAAGCGGCTCTCAGGGCCGCGGCGGAGGCACCGTCCGCGGACCTGCCGACAGCGGACCCGCGCACATGTGCTGCCTCGTTGGAATCGGTCGATTCGCGAACCTTCGCTGCAAAGCAGGGCCCCATGAGAGGGGAACCCTGCTGCGGCTGTCCGGATGCGCAGTGTTCACCGGGGTGCGAAGCGTCATGGCTGCCATGACGCTCGTCGGCGCCGGCGGACAACCGCTCGGGCTCGCCGACCGCGCGGTGAACGTCCTCGGTGTTCAGTGCGGCAGGGGTGGTCACGCTGGTGGAGAAGTGTCCTGGGGCGCTCTCCACGTGGATGCCGCGCGTCATGAGGAAGGCGAACAGGAGGACGGCCAAGGCCGGCACACGCACCGACGGACCCGCACCGGAGCGGGTCCTGACGATGCGCCAGGGCAACCAAGCCGTAACCATGCCGTGATCCTAGCGGCCCGTCAGCAGTGATCGAACACCAGCTGCGCAACACTGCGACAACTCGCCGAACTTATGGCTTGTTTGCTTCGGCGAGTGTGCCACCACGGCCGCTCCACATGGGGCTCATGGAAGACACCGGCCACCAGGCGGTCGGCGACTGCACTCGGCCGGGCCCGGAAGCGTCATCCGCCGCCGGGCGTCACTTGACGTGCCGGGCCGGCCGGGTGGCGAGGTGCAGCAACTGCTCCAGGGGGCCGCGCCGGAAGTGGCGCATCCACGCGGTCGCCAGCAGCATCGCGGCCGTGATGAAGGCGAGCAGTACAGGGAGCGCGGACAGCGTCTCGCCCTCGACCGCTGGCACGTACCAGACGCTGGTCAACAGCCAGAGGGCGACGATGTGCGCGACGTAGACGGTCAGCGCCATCATGCCGACCGTCGACAGGGGTGTTGCCGACCGGGCGAGCCGCGGCATCCCGCCGGCCAGCGCCAGGCACCCGGCCACCACTACGAGCGCGACGCCCGTGTTGCCGAGAATGGAGAAGGTCGTCTGGCTGTGCGGAGCGGCCACCAGGAGCCACGACAGGGGTGTGCCGTCCTCGGGAGAGCCGACGGTGTCGGACCACCAGGCCGACGAGGCCGAACCGCCGTCCGTGGCGGCGGCGATCCCGGCCACGGCGTGGGGGGCGAGGCGCAGGGCCAGCCAGGAGCCGCCGTAGCCGAGGACGGCGAGGGCGCCGCCGGTGAGGACGAGACGGAGGTGGATCGTGGGGCGGGTGACGTCGAGCCGGGCGACCGCCATGCCCGCGATCAGGAAGGGCGCCCAGGTGAGGACCGGGTACGCGCCGGTGAACAGGAGGTCGACCAGGCCGTCCGTGCCGGTGACCCGGGCCAGCGGGTCATGGGCGATCACCTGGTCCGCCCACGTGCCCTCCTCGCTCGACTTCCTGATGACGTGGAGGACCTGGGGGAGCACGAGTGCGCCGCCGGCCGCGACGAGTGCGAGCGTGGCGGCGCGGAGCCGGTACAGCGGGAGCACGGCCAGAAAGAGCAGGCCGTAGGCGCTGAGGATCACGTCGACCTCGGTGTCCAGGGCGGTCAGGACGTACCCGAGCACGAGGAGGACGACCGCCCGGATCACGATCCTCGCCACCGCCTGCCGGCCGGCGCGGCCGGTCCGGGGCAGCGGCCGTCCGGTGATGATGATCAGTGAGATCCCGGCGAGGACGGCGAAGAGGGCCGAGGAACGCCCCCGTGCGGTCTCCAGCAGGAAACCCATCGGTCCGCCGACGGTGACGTCCGGGCCGACATGGGCGGAGTACATGCCGAACACCGCGAGGCCGCGGGCCAGGTCGATGCCGATCAGCCGACCGCTGAAGGCGGCGGTCACGGAGGCAGCGACCGTCATCTGCCCGGATGTCGCGGCGGCCGGGAAGGCGTCAGGTGTCATGCCTTCAGGGTTCGCCGGCCGCGGACCGCTCTCCCACCCGGCGACTGTCCGAAGCCACCCGGCCGACCGGACGGAACCGCACCGGCCACCCGACCGGTCCTTGCCGACGACCGGCCGGACCCGGAGCGCGGTCCGCCCCACGCGCCCCCTTCGACGTGGTACCCATCAACCGGCGGGCAAGCGAAGAGCGGAGCGCATGTGATCCGGGTACTGGTGGTCGACGACGAAGCCCTCGTCCGCACGGGCTTCACCCACATCCTCAACGCCGCGGACGACATCCAGGCCGTCGCAGCGGTCCCCGGCGGCCAAGCGGTCGCGTCCGTACGGGAACTGCGTCCCGATGTCGTCCTGCTCGACATCCGGATGCCCGACGTGGACGGACTGACCATCCTGGCCGAGCTGCGCCGGACCCCGGACTGCCCGGTGGTGGCCATGCTGACGACCTTCGACACCGACGAGTACGTCGAGGCAGCACTGCGCTCCGGCGCCGCCGGCTTCCTTCTCAAAGACACCGACCCCCAGCAACTGCCGTATCTGATCCGCACCTTGGCCGAGGGCGGAACCGTGCTGTCGTCGCAGGTCACCCGCGCGGTCGTGGACGGCTACCTGAGCCAGGCCGTCCACGAACCCCACGCCGCCCGGCTCGTCGACCAGCTGAGCCGGCGCGAGCGCGGCGTCCTCCTGCTGATGGCCGAAGGGCTCTCCAACACCGACATCGGCGACCGGATGCATCTGAGCACCGGCACCGTGAAAGGCCATGTCAGCGCCGTGTTCGAGAAGTTGGGCGTCGACAATCGCGTCCAGGCCGCGCTGATCGCCGAACGCTCGGGCCTGCTCAGGCCGCCCGAGGACGGGGGAGCACGATGACACCTCGTCGGCCATCCCCGCTTCTGCTGGACCTGGCGCTGATCGGCGTCGCGCTACTGGATCTGCGGGTCAACGTCGACGCCGAGGACCATCTCCCCTTCGGCTACGGCTTCCTCGCCGCCCTGGCCCTCGCCCTGCGCCGCCGCCTGCCCCTGCCGACCTTCGCTCTCACGCTCCCCGCCGCCCTGGTCGGCGACGCGGTCTTCGCCACCATGGCCGCGCTCTACACCCTCTCCTCGCTCAACCGGCACCGCTCCCTGCTCGCCGTCTGCGCTCTGGCGTTCGCCGTCTGCGACTTCATGCCCTGGCCCTGGACCGACGTGCACGTCGGGGAACTCTCCGAGTCCTCCAGTCTGATTCACCTCACCTACACCCTCGCCACGGCCGCCGCGCCGGTGTTCCTCGGGCAGCTGGTCCAGGCCCGGCGCGAGCTCTCGCTTCGCCTCGACGAGATATCCGAAGCTCGAGAGCAGGAACAACTTCTGGCCGGGCAGGCCGAGTTGGCGAAGGAACGTGCCCAACTCGCCCGTGAGATGCACGATGTCGTCTCCCACAAGGTCAGCCTCATCGCCGTCCAGGCGGGGGCTCTCCAGGTCGGCAACCCGGACGCCGACGCGAGGGCCGCCGCTGCCACGATCCGCGGACTCAGCGTGCAGACCCTGGAGGAACTGCGGCACATGGTCGGCGTCCTGCGCGCCTCCGGCAGTCGTCCCACCGAGCTCACCCCGCAGCCCTCACTGGCGGACCTGGAGCAGCTGATCGGTACGAGCGGCATCGAGGCCGACCTGGAGACGCACCTGCCGGACGGGGTTCCACCCACGCTCCAGCGGGCCGTCTACCGCACCGTCCAGGAAGCTCTGACCAACGTCCGCAAGCACGCCCCCGGCGCCACCGCGAGCGTCCGCCTCCACCACCGCGACGGGGCTCTGTGCACCACCGTCACCAACACCGCGCCGACCCGCCCCGCACTCCCCCTGCCCGGCGCCCACCACGGCCTCGTCGGCCTCCGCCAGCGAGCCGAGCTGCTCGGTGGCACGATCACCTCCGGACCGACGGCCGACGGCGGCTACGAACTCCGCCTGGAACTGCCGACCTACGACTCGCCCTGGCCACAACCATCGTGAGGTGCCTCAGAGAGCAGGGGCGGAGTCCTGCCCGCGCCGGGGGCCGCGCCGAAGTGCATGCGGAGCCTGCCGCGGGCCATGGTCAACCCTCGAAGCGGTAGCCCATGCCGGGCTCGGTGATGAGGTAGCGGGGGTGGGAGGGGTCCGCTTCCAGTTTTCGGCGCAGTTGGGCCATGTAGACCCGCAGGTAGTTGGTCTTGTTGCTCTGGGTGACGCCCCAGACCTCCTGGAGGAGGTGTTTCTGCGTGATCAGTCGTCCCGGGCTGGTCACCAGGATCTCCAGCAGGTGCCACTCGGTGGGGGTCAGGCGTACGTCCCGGCCCTCCCGGTGCAGCTTCTTCGCCAGCAGGTCGATGGTGAAGTCCGCCGTCTCGACGAGCGTCACCCCGGTGGCGAGCGGGGACTCCTCGGTGCGCCGGACGGCGGCCCGCAGCCGGGCAAGGAGCTCTTCCATGCTGAACGGCTTGGTGACGTAGTCGTCGGCGCCGGCGTCCAGGGCGGCGACCTTCTCGTCGGAGCCCTGGCGGGCGGAGAGCACCAGGATCGGCACCCGGGTCCAGCCTCTGAGCCCTTTGATGACCTCGACGCCGTCCATGTCGGGCAGCCCCAGGTCGAGCATCACGACATCGGGCTGCCGAGCAGCCGCCAGTCTCAGCGCGGTGGCACCGTCGGGGGCCGCGTCGACCCCGTACCGGCGTGCCTGGAGATTGATGATGAGGGCCCGTACGAGCTGCGGGTCGTCCTCCACCACCAGCACCCGTGTCATCGGCGTGCGCCTTCCTGTCGTACGTCGTCGTGACGTACCTGCTTCCTGACTGCGGGAGTCGGCGCACCCGGTCGTCCCGGGCCGCCGACTCCCCGTGGGGCGGGTGACGCCATCAGCTCTTGGCGGTGAGGGCCTTGAGCGCGATGTTGAGCTCCAGGACGTTCACCCGGGGTTCGCCGATGAAGCCGAGCGTGCGGCCCTCGACGTGCTCGTCGACCAGCTTCTGCACCTGCGCGACGGACAGGCCGTTCCTCTCCGCGATGCGGTGGACCTGGAGGTCCGCGTAGGCCGGGGAGATGTCCGGATCGAGGCCCGAGCCGGAGGAGGTGACCGCGTCGGCGGGGACCTGGGAGGCCCTGACGGTGTAGCCGGGCACCGAGTTGTCCTTGATCACGGCCGCTCGGGCGTCCTTGACCTGCTGGATCAGGTCCTTGTTGTCCGCGGACAGGTTGGTGGCACCGGACAGGATCAGCTTGTACCGCGTGTTGACGCTGTTGGTGCCGAGCCCGTTCTGCGGGCGGCCCTGGAACCACTTGAGATCGGGTTCGGGGGTCGTCCGGCCCTTCTTCAGCGGCAAGCTGTACGACTGCCCGATCAGCGACGACCCGACGACCCTGCCGTCCGCCGTGACCTGAGAGCCGTTCGCCTTGTCGTGGAACAGGGCCTGGGCCACGCCGGTGACGGCGAGCGGGTAGATGACGCCGGTCACCAGGGTCAGCACCAGCAGGGCCCGGAGTCCCGCCCACAGCAACCGGCCGGTGTTCGATACGGAGTTGTTCATGGCTGTCAGCCGATCCCGGGGATGAGGGAGATGAGCAGGTCGATGAGCTTGATGCCGATGAAGGGGGCGATCAGGCCGCCGACGCCGTAGACGGTCAGATTCCGGCGCAGCAACTTGTCGGCGCTGACCGGCCGGTACCGCACGCCCCGCAGGGAGAGGGGCACCAGCGCGATGATGATCAGCGCGTTGAAGACGACGGCGGACAGGATCGCGGAGTCCGGTGAGGACAGGCCCATGATGTTGAGCTTGTCGAGACCGGGGTAGACCGCCGCGAACAGCGCCGGGATGATCGCGAAGTACTTCGCGACGTCGTTGGCGATGGAGAACGTCGTCAACGCGCCCCGGGTGATGAGGAGTTGCTTCCCGATCTCGACGATCTCGATCAGCTTGGTCGGGTTGGAGTCGAGGTCGACCATGTTGCCGGCCTCCTTCGCGGCCGACGTGCCGGTGTTCATCGCCACGCCGACGTCCGCCTGGGCCAGCGCGGGCGCGTCGTTGGTGCCGTCACCGGTCATCGCGACGAGCTTGCCGCCCGCCTGCTCCCGCTTGATGAGGGCCATCTTGTCCTCGGGCGTGGCCTCCGCGAGGAAGTCGTCGACGCCCGCCTCCTCGGCGATCGCCTTGGCGGTCAGCGGGTTGTCACCGGTGATCATGACGGTCTTGATGCCCATGCGGCGCAGCTCGTCGAACCGCTCGCGCATGCCCTCCTTGACGACGTCCTTGAGGTGGATGACGCCGAGGACGCGGGCACCGCCGGTGTCCTCCACGGCCACGAGCAGCGGGGTGCCGCCGGCCTCGGAGATCCGGTCGGCGAAGGCGTCCGCGTCCTCGCCGACGCTGCCGCCGCGCTCCTCGACCCACCTGATGACCGAACCGGCCGCCCCCTTGCGGATCCTGCGCCCGTCCACGTCGACTCCGGACATCCGGGTCTGCGCGGTGAACTCGATCCACTCGGCACCGACGAGTTCCCCCTGGTGACGCTCGCGCAGTCCGTACTTCTCCTTCGCCAGTACGACGACGGAGCGGCCCTCTGGCGTCTCGTCGGCCAGCGAGGACAGCTGGGCCGCGTCCGCGACCTCGGCGTCCGTCACCCCTGAGACCGGTACGAACTCCGACGCCTGGCGGTTGCCCAGGGTGATGGTGCCGGTCTTGTCGAGCAGCAGCGTCGACACGTCACCGGCGGCTTCGACCGCCCGCCCGGACATGGCGAGGACGTTGCGCTGGACGAGGCGGTCCATGCCCGCGATGCCGATCGCGGACAGCAGCGCCCCGATGGTGGTCGGGATCAGACAGACCAGCAGCGCGACCAGCACCACCATCGTCAGGTGCGTGCCCGCGTAGTCCGCGAACGGCGGCAGGGTCGCGACCGCGAGCAGGAACACGATGGTCAGCGAGGCGAGCAGGATGTTCAGCGCGATCTCGTTGGGCGTCTTCTGCCGGGCCGCGCCCTCGACCAGGTTGATCATCCGGTCGATGAAGGTCTCGCCGGGCCTCGTCGTGATCTTGATGACGATCCGGTCGGAGAGCACCTTGGTCCCGCCGGTGACCGCGCTCCGGTCACCGCCGGACTCCCGGATGACGGGCGCCGACTCACCGGTGATCGCCGACTCGTCGACGGAGGCGACGCCCTCGATGACGTCACCGTCGCCGGGAATGACGTCACCGGCCTCGCAGACGACCAGGTCGCCGATCTTCAGCGAGGTTCCGGGGACCTCGGTGCCGTCCAGAAGGCGCGCCACCGTGTCGGTCTTGGCCTTGCGCAGGGTGTCGGCCTGCGCCTTGCCCCGGCCCTCGGCGACGGCCTCCGCGAGGTTGGCGAAGACGACGGTCAGCCACAGCCAGGCGCTGATGGTCCAGCCGAACCAGTCCCCCGGGTCCTTGAAGGAGAACACCGTGGTCAGCACGGACCCGATCCACACCACGAACATCACGGGCGACTTGACCATCACCCGCGGATCGAGCTTGCGGAAGGCGTCCGGCAGCGACTTCAGCAGCTGCTTGGGGTCGAAGAGGCCCGCTCCGACGCGGCCCTCGGCAGGCTTGTGGCCGGTGGGCGCGTCCTGGTGCGGCGCGCGGGTGGCAGTGGACATCTCGCTGCTTTCGGTACGGGTGGTCATGACGCCAGCCCCTCGGCCAGCGGCCCCAGCGCGAGGGCGGGGAAGTACGTCAGACCGGTGATGATGAGGATCGCGCCCACCAACAGCCCGGTGAACAAGGGCTTTTCGGTCCGCAGGGTGCCCGCGGTGACCGGCACCGGCTTCTGCTCGCCGAGCGACCCGGCCAGCGCGAGGACGAACACCATCGGCAGGAAGCGGCCGAGGAGCATCGCCACGCCGAGCATGGTGTTGAACCAGTCGGTGTTCGCGTTCAGCCCGGCGAAGGCGGAGCCGTTGTTGTTGGCGGCGGAGGTGAACGCGTACAGCACCTCGGAGAAGCCGTGCGCACCGGAGTTGAGCATCGAGTGCGGCGGGGTCGGCAGCGCCATGGAGATCCCGGCGAGGACGAGCACGAGCGCGGGGGTGATGAGGATGTAGCAGGCGGCGAGCTTGATCTCGCGGGTGCCGATCTTCTTGCCCAGGTACTCGGGCGTACGGCCGACCATGAGCCCGGCGATGAACACCGCGATGACCGCCATGATCAGCATGCCGTACAGGCCCGAGCCGGTACCGCCGGGCGCGATCTCACCCAACTGCATTCCCAGAATGGTGATCCCGCCGCCGAGCCCGGTGAAGGAGGAGTGGAAGGAGTCCACGGCACCCGTCGACGTGAGGGTCGTCGACACCGCGAAGATCGACGAGGAACCGACCCCGAAGCGGACCTCCTTGCCCTCCATCGCCCCGCCCGCGAGCTGCAACGCCGGTCCGTGGTGGGCGAATTCGGTCCACATCATCAAGGCGGTGAAGCCGAGCCAGATGGTGGCCATGGTCGCGAGGATCGCGTATCCCTGCCGGACCGAACCGACCATCACGCCGAAGGTCCGGGTCAGGGAGAACGGAATCACCAGCAGCAGGAAGATCTCGAAGAGGTTGGTGAACGGCGTCGGGTTCTCGAAGGGGTGGGCGGAGTTGGCGTTGAAGTAGCCGCCGCCGTTGGTGCCGAACTCCTTGATCGCCTCCTGCGAGGCGACCGCGCCGCCGTTCCACTGCTGCGACCCGCCCATGAACTGACCGACCTCGTGGATGCCGGAGAAGTTCTGGATCGCCCCGCACGCCACGAGCACGATCGCCGCGATGGCGGCGCCCGGCACCAGGATCCGCAGCGTGCCGCGGACCAGGTCGGCCCAGAAGTTGCCGAGCTCACCGGTCCGCGAGCGCGCGAACCCTCGTACGAGCGCGACCGCGACCGCGATGCCGACGGCGGCGGAGACGAAGTTCTGGACGGCGAGTCCAGCGGTCTGGACGACATGGCCCATGGTCTGTTCGCCGTAGTACGACTGCCAGTTGGTGTTGGTCACGAAGGACACGGCGGTGTTGAACGACTGCGCCGGGTCGACCGAGTCGAAGCCGAGCGAGCCGGGCAGGACGCCCTGGAACCGCTGGAGCAGGTAGAGGAAGAGAACGCCGACCGCGGAGAAGGCGAGGACCCCGCGCAGATACGCGGTCCAGGTCATCTCGGCGTCGGGGTCGGCACCGATGGCCCGGTAGGTCCACTTCTCGACGCGCCAGTGCTTGTCGGAGGAGTACACCTTGGCCATGTAGGTGCCGAGGGGTATGTAGGCGAGCGCCAGCGCCCCTGTGAGGGCGAGCAGCTGGAGGAAGCCTGCGAGTACGGGACCCATGGGGTGGCTCAGAACCTCTCGGGGAAGATCAGGGCGAGGACGAGATAGCCCAGCAGGGCGACGGCCACGACCAGGCCGACGACGTTCTCGGCGGTCACAGCTTCGTCACCCCCTTGGCGACAAGAGCCACCAGCGCGAACAGCGCGATCGTGGTGACGACGAAGGCCAGGTCGGCCATCGCGAACTCCTAGAAGAGGTTCGGAAGAGAGTCGGACAGAGAGAGCAAACCCCGCCCCCGGCCGGAATCCGGGGGGCGTTGACGGGTCCCATACGGCGGCCCCGACACCTTTGACGGGGCTCTTACGGCCCCGCCCCCGGGGGCCCTCACAGCAGCCGGAACCTCAGCCGGCAGATGACGGCGTCCGTCTCCCGCCGTACGGCATGGGCGACGACCGCGCCGCGCTGGTTCTGCAGCAGCCGCTGCCACAGCCGTTCCGGCTCCGCCTCCGGGATCAGCACCGTCACCCGGGTGGTGGGCTCGGCGGCGGCCGCCTCACGGACGTAGGCGGCGATCGGACGGCCCAGGGAGCGCCGCTCGCAGGACAGCCGGACCAGCTCCGCTCCGGGGTCCCACGCGGCCCAGGACCGCTCCAGGGCGTGCAGGGCGGCGCGGTCCTCGGGGTCGGGGCAGCAGACGGTCACCGCACGCACCTCGTCGCCGAGGGAGGCCGCCGCGGTGAGCGCCTCGGAGGTGAGCCGGGACAGGGAGGAGACGGGGACGATCACCAGGGAGCGTTCGCGGTGCGGGGTCTCGGGGATACGGCCGAGACCGAGCCGCTCGCCGATCCGGCCGTAGGCGCGGTGGACGGCGACGAAGGCCGCGACCAGCAGCGGCAGCGCGATCACGACGAGCCAGGCGCCCTCCTGGAACTTCTCCAGGGTGACGACGACGGTGGCCACGCCGGTGAGGACGGCCCCGAGGCCGTTCAGGAGCGCCTTGCCATGCCGGCCGGGGCTCCGCTCCAGATGCCAGTGCCGGACCATTTCGCAGTCGTGGGCGCTTCCGCCGAACCCGGCCACCGACTGAAACGGCGGCCCCGTATGGATTCCGTCAGGATGCGCACGTACGGCGTCAGGGCCTCGTCAGTGCCGGCCGCCGGACCCCTGAGGAGCCCTAGCGTCGGCGACATGCGACGTTCCGACGACCGGTGGGCACCGGCCGGTGACCGCCAATGGCGTGGCAGCGCACGGCTCGCGGCCGGCTGCGCCGCGCTGTTCGGCGCCCTGTCGCTGCTGGTCGACTGGGACGCGGGCAGCCTGTCACCCCTGCGGACCCTGCTCTGGCTCGGCATGGCGGCCGCCCTGTTCATGGTCCTGCTCCCGGCTCGGGTGACGGCGGGCACCGGCTGGTTGACGGTGCGGGGCCCGTGGCGCAGACGGACGGTACGCACGGACGCGCTGACGACCGTATGGCGCTACGACGACCTCTCGTCCCGCCTGGTCCTGCGCGACACCTACGGGCACCGCCTGGAACTGGACCCCCACGTCCTCACCGCCAACCCACTGATCTGGCACGAACTCGACACCGGGGTCCGGCGTTCCGTCGAGCGGGGCACGCTGTCGCAGGGCGCGGACGTCCTGAACCGCCTCGGCCGACGCATAGACGAGGAAACGGTGCGGGCGGTGCTCAGGGCGTCGGGGCTCCAGTGACACCCCGTCAGGCCCACCGACCCCGGACCACCCTCACGGAGAGGCCGCTCGCCATGTCTGAATCCGATCTGTCCGTCCTCCGGGCTCGCGCCGCGGCGGGGGACACCGACGCCACCGACGAACTCGTCCAGCTCGCCTCCGAACTCGGCGACCTGCACGAACTGCGCCGCCTCGCCGAGTCGGGCAGCTCCGACGCCACCGACGAGCTGATCCAACTCGCCTCGGAGCGGGGCGACCTGGCCGAACTCCGACGCCTGTCCGACGACGGCAACACCACGGCCACCGACGAACTGATCCAACTCGCCACCGAACAGGACGACTTGGCGGAGCTCCGCCGCCTCGCCGCCCTGGGCAACACCACCGCCGCGGAACAGCTCGCGGAACTCGACGCCCACTGACCCCGCCGAACCCGGGCCGGGTCAGCAGCGGTGCAGCTCACGCCGTGCGTTCGCCCAGGCGGCCTTGCCGGGGCGTCCTTGTCTGTGTTTTCGCATGGCCCAGCTCGAACGACGTCGATCCGCTCACCGCATCACACCCAGAGCTTGACGGCCTCGAGCCAGCGCGTGTTCTCCAGGGCGCCCCCGAAGATGTAGCCGGGACGTGGCTCGGTGCAGTCCTCACTGCCCCAGTCGTAGCCGTGGACCTTGGTCGACCGGCAGAGCCGGCCGCTGCCGATGTTGATGGCGAAGCCCGTCATGTAGGGGGCGCCCGACTTCGTACTGCCGATGTAGTTGTTCTTGCCGTCGCCGATGACGGCTGTCCACCGTGGATTCCACTTGCCCCGGCCGTCGGTCGACTTCGCATCGTGGACGAAGGCGTTGGCGGCCGAGCCGGCTCCGCCGTACACCGCGATGTTGAGGGCCTTGATGGGATGGGTCCCGCTCGTCGTCCCGGCGAGCGTGCCGTCGCACACGGGCTTCTGCCAACCCTGCCCGGAGAGGTACGCGCGGTAGCAGATGTGCCGCCCGGACGGGTCGCTCCGGTGGAGCCGGTTCACCGCCGTGGCCGCGGTCTCCTGCGCGGGCTTCGCCGTCACGGTGGCCCGCGGTGGCTTCGCGGTCACGGTGACGGTGACCCCACCGATGCCTCCGGCTCCCCCCTTCGCTTCTCCCTTCTTCTTCGGGGCCTTGGCACTCGCCGACGCTTTCGGCTTGGCGGACGGTGAGGCGGCTGTCGCGCTGGGCGAAGTCCTCACGCCCGAAAACGTGGCCGACGGGGTGTCCTCGGCCAGAGGAGTCCCCGTCTCCTTGCTCGAACGGGCTGTCTGCTTCTGGCGCCCCCCGTCGTCCGGTGCGCTGCTGCCCAGGATCACCAGCGGAACGATGACCAGGGCGGCCACGCCGAGGGCCACCGGTCCTACGACCAGGGGTTTGTGGAGCAGACCGGGCGACTTGTACTCGTCGTCCGACTGACGCGTGCCGTTCCTCGGGGCGACCAGCGGGCCGCGGCGAACGACGGGTGGGGAGGGGGCGGGGGGTCGCTGCCGGTGCTCCCGCGGGTACGCCTCGACGTCGAAGCCTGAGTCTTCGTCGACTTCGGCTTCGTCGGCATCGACTTCAGCAGGGTCGGGTACTGCTGCGGCCGTACCTACGGGCACTGCGGTGGGCTCGGGCGGCGCGTCCTGCTGCTCCAGAAGGCTGCTCGAACCGTCCGGGGCGACCTCGACGAACGCCACGTAGCCCGCGGAGGGGTCGGAGATGGTCGCCGTCACGCCGGCGTTCAGGTCCCGTGCGTGTCCCTGGAGTCTGTCGAGGATCGCGGCGTCGACCGACTCTCCGTCCGCGACCTCTACGGGTTCTCCGTCGATGGTGGCCGAGCCGTCTCCGGAGATGACCACCGCGTGGCGTGGCCCCGGCACGGCGTGATCGCTCCCCGTGACCCGCTCGTCCTTCTCTTCCTCTTCACCCCGGCTCATGGCTCTTCCTTTCTGACGCGTCCCGGCCGAACGGCCCCGACCGGGAACGGTGTGGCGGTCCCCGGGTAGCGCAACGGGCGCTCGTTCGGGAATGGTTCAATCCCGCCGACCAGCAAATTGCGACGATCCGACCAAGAGATGACATTCCGTCAGGCGACGCCTGTGGCGGGATGGATGTTCAGTACAGTCCTGGGATGAACGGCTACGAGACTTCCGTGCGTTTCGCCGTCCTGGGGCCGGTCCGGGCCTGGCGCGGTGAACAGGAATTGAACCTTGGTTCGCCACAGCAGCGGGCCGTCCTGGCAACGCTGTTGTTGCGGCGGGGACGCGCCGTCGCACTCGCCGAGCTCCTCGACGCGGTCTGGGGCGAGGAGCAGCCCGCGGCCGCGGTGTCGGTGCTCCGTACCTATGTGTCGCGCCTGCGCAAAACGATCGACTCGGGGCGGGAGCCGGCCGGGACCGGGAGTGTATTGGTGTCGGTCGGGGACGGGTACCTGATCCGTCTGCCGGAGAACGGCCTGGATCTCAGCGTGTTCGAGCAACGGGTCGCGGAGGCGAGGAAGCTGCGCGCCGCCGGCGACCTGTCCGCCGCCGCCGAACTGCTGCGCGCGGCGCTCGACGGATGGCAGGGCACGGCACTGGCCGGTCTCCCCGGCCCCCTGGCCGAGTCCGAGAGCTCCCGGCTGAACGAGGAGCGACTGGTCGCGCTGGAGACCTGGCTGGACATCGAAGTAGAACGCGGCCGCCACAGCGACGTCGTCGCCGAACTGATCGCGTTGACGGGTCAGTACCCGCTGCGGGAGCAGCTGTGCCGACTGCTCATGCTGGCGCTCTACCGGTCCGGGAGGCAGGCCGAGGCACTGGCGGCCTACCGCAGTACGCGGAGCACCCTGGTGACCGAGCTGGGCATCGAACCCGGTACGCCGCTTCAGGACCTGCACGACCGCATACTGGCGGCCGACGCGTCCCTGGACGCCCTCCCGCCGGTCCCCTCGGTGCCGCCGGCGCCTCCAGTGCCCCCCGCCCCACCTCCCCTCTTACCCGCGGGCCGCCCGGCACAACTGCCCGCCGACCTGCCGACGTTCGTCGGTCGGCACGCCGAACTCGAACGAGCCCGCGCCCTGTTGTCCGAGCCGGACGGCCCCCCGGCCACCGTGGTGATCACGGCGATCGGCGGTATGGCCGGTATCGGCAAGACCACCCTGGCCGTGCACTGGGCGCACGAGATGGCCGACCGCTTCCCCGACGGACAGCTCTACCTCAATCTGCGCGGCTTCGATCCGACCGGCTCCCTGGTGACACCGGACGAGGCCATCCGCACTCTTCTCGGCGCACTCGGCGTCCCGCCGATGCGGATTCCCGCCGGCCTCGACGCCCAGACGGCGCTCTATCGCAGCATGCTCGCCCAGCGGCGGATGCTGATCCTGCTCGACAACGCCCGCGACACCGACCAGGTCCGCCCGCTGCTGCCCGGGTCCTCCCGCAGCCTGGTCATCGTCACCAGCCGCAACCAGCTCACCGGCCTGGTCGCCGGCGAAGGGGCTCATCCGCTGCCTCTGGACCAGCTGACGCCCGCCGAGGCACACGACCTCCTGACCCGTCGGCTCGGCACCGACCGGCCGGCGGCGGAACCTCAGGCGACGGACGAGATCATCGCCCGGTGCGCCCGGCTGCCGCTGGCGCTGGCCATCGTCGCCGCCCATGCCGTCGCCCACCCCGGCTTCCCGCTCAGCGCCATCGCCGGGCAACTGCGCGACAGCCACGGCAGCCTCGACGCCTTCGCCTCCGGCGACGACATCAGCACCGACGTACGGGCGGTCTTCTCCTGGTCGTACAAAGCGGTGTCGGATCCCGCCGCGCGCCTGTTCCGCCTGCTGGGCCTGCACTCCGGACCTGACATCTCCGCACCGGCCGCCGCGGCCCTGGCCGGACTCCCGCTGCGGGAGGTGCGCGCACTGCTCGTCGAGCTCACCCGCGCCCATCTGCTCACCGAGCACTTCCCGGGCCGCTACACCCTGCACGACCTGTTGCATGTCTACGCCACCGAACGCGTCCACGCCGAGGAGACGCCCCTGGCGCAGGAGCGAGCCGTGGGGCGGCTGCTCGCCTGGTATCTGCACACCGCGGACGCCGCCTACCCGCACATCACCCCCCAGCGTCGCCGGATCCCCCTCGAACCGCTGCCGGACCTGTGCAGGCCCCTGGAGTTCACGACGCACGACCAGGCCCTGGACTGGTGCGAGACCGAGCGGGCCAACCTGGTCGCCGCGGTCCACCAGGCGGCGGGATCCGGACGGCCGGGTGTCGCGTGGCGACTGCCGGCCGTGCTGTGGGGGTTCTTCTATCTCCGCAGCCATACGCACGACTGGGTCGACACCGCGCGGGCGGGCCTGACCGCGGCCAGTGCCGCCGGCGACCGCCGGGGCAGGGCTCAGGGCTTCGCGGACCTGGCCGCCGCGCTGCGCGGCTCGGGCCGGTTCGAGGAGGCCATCGACCACTTGCGCCGGGCGATGGCCGCCTACCGGGAGCTCGGGGACACGGACGGCAGGGCGTCGGCCGTGACCAATCTGGGCGACTCCTATCTCCAGTGCGGCCGGCTCGACAAGGCGGCGGAGTACATCCGCCGCGGCCTGGCCGTCGAACGGATCATCGGCGGCCCCTGGGGAGTGGGAATCTGCCTGAGCAACCTGGGCGACGTCTACCAGCGGCAGGGCCGGTTCGACGAGGCCATCGGCTGCCTGGAGGAGGCGTTGACCGTGCTGCGCGCCAGCGG
Organism: Streptomyces sp. NPDC057253; assembly: GCF_042669125.1. NCBI lineage: Bacteria > Bacillati > Actinomycetota > Actinomycetes > Kitasatosporales > Streptomycetaceae > Streptomyces > Streptomyces sp. NPDC057253. Next base: position 113,574 of record NZ_JBHUXV010000019.1, read on the forward strand.
CAACCCATGGGTCGAAGGCGTCACCCTCGACATCCTCGGTACGGTCCATCGCCGCCTCCATCGCTACGACGAGGCCGTCGACCACTACCACCAGGCCCTCAGGACGCACCGGGACGTCGGCAACAGGTGGGGAGAAGGCCACACCCTGGGCAACCTCGGGGACGTCCAACTGGCGGCCGGCGAGCCGGAGGCCGCTCGCGACAGCTGGCGGCAGGCACTGGCGATCTTCGTGGAGTTCGACCATCAGGACGCCGCGAAGATCCGCGAGCGCCTCCGCAGGCCGGCGGACGCGCCGCCGGACGCAGAGGCGCGGGACGCAGGGTCGAAGCGCGCCGCCTGACCTGGCCTCCGATCGGTCACGACCTGGCCGTGGCCCCAGGGGGGAGCGGGGACACGGCCAGGCTGCACCCGTACAACGGGAGGTAGGTCAGGACGGTTCACCTTCCCGTTCAGCTCGCGTCCTGGTACACACGGCCGCTGGCATTGGCGGTCGTACCGTCGTAGAGGCCGGTCGGGCTGGTCCGCGTGGACAGCGTGAACCACGCGTAGCGCTCCACGAAGCTCAGGCTGTCCAGCATCCGTGTCGAGGACTTGATGAAGTCGGTCTGTTCCTGCTCGCCGGGATAGCGGGGAGTGTCCTGGGAGAAGTCGATCAGGCCGTACTCGGTCAGCCAGACCGGCTTGTGGTAGCGGTCCCAGACTGCTTGCAGATAGCCGCGCAGCTGGTTGGGCGCGTCCGGGCCGAAGTCGGAGCCGTACCAGTGCAGAGGGATGAAGTCGACGCGCAGGTTGCGGTCGGCGGCTCCCTTCATGAACCGGTCCAGCCAGCCGCCGTCCAGGTCGGCGCCGGCGGCGACCGCGGGTGCGCCCAGGCGCAGGCCGGTGGCTTCCAGCCGGGGCCACAGGTCGAGGGCCTGCTCGGGCGTCATGTTCGACTGCTTGCCGTTGTCGGGTTCGTTGAAGCCGAGCAGTTCCCTGGTGCCGCCCTGCGTCGCGGCGCTCAGCTCGGCGTCGGTGACGGAGCCGGGGCCCCAGATCATCGGGACGTAGTCGACGCCGTCCGGCTTGGTGACCGGGCCGGTGGAGGAGGCCCAGTTGAAGTACCAGGAGGCGCCCGAGGCGGCGAGCGCCTGGGAGGCGCCGTCGACGGGGTTGAGGCTGACGCCCTTGCGGACCGGGGCGGCAGTGGTGCCGGGGGCGGGCTGGGCGGTGGCGGGGTCGGCCGGGGCGGTGGCGCCGGTTCCGAAGGCGACGGTCAGACCGCTGCACTTGGTGCACTGGTACATGACCTTGTTCCCCGGCTCGGCGTCCTGCTTCGACCAGGCGTACGCCGTCGGGCACTTCTGGGTGACCATGTCGCTGTACGGGGTCTTCGTGTCCCGGTTCGGGTTGGTGCACACCAATGGATGGCCTGCCGGGTCATTCGTCAGGTTGTCGGCCGGGCAGGCGGACAGCAGATCCTCGGCACAGCCCGCGACCGCGCACTCGCCGCTCGCGGGAGGCGTCAGGTCGTTCGGCGTGATGGTGATGGGCGCGGCGACGGCGTCGACGTAGCTGACGTCGTACCAGGGTGCCGCGGAGTCGGCCGGGTCGAAGTTGAACTCTGCCAGTCCGGTGGGCTGTTGGCCGAGGGAGCAGTGGTCGGCGTACGGTCCGCAGTCGCCCACGACGCAGTGGAACGTGCTCCCGTCGTCACCAGTGCATCCCTGGCGGGCGAAGAAGGTGCCGCGCCAGTGCCCGACGCCCTCGTGTTCGGGAACGCTGATCGTGGCGGACTGGCCCGGGTCCAGCGTCGGCAGCCCGGTGATCGCGGTCGAACCGTCCGCGTTGGCCTCGCTGCCGACCCAGATACGGCTGCTGGTGCGGTTCTGCAGGGTGATGGTGTGGTCTGCCGCGTCCGCGGCCGGCGTTCCATCGATGTTCGTACCGCTGCTGGACCGGTGGGTCTGGATGGCTACGGCGGTGCCGGTGACTCCGACGATGGCCAGGAGCAGGGCGAGGAGGAACGAGGTGCGTCTGCGCACAGGGCGGGCCTCTCCGTTGGGGTGGGGTTGTGCGGGTCGACGGGTGATCGGAAGCCCTCATCGCCGTATGGTCGGGGACGCCTTCTGAACAATGGACTCAGTTCTGGGGGGAGTTGACGGGGTCGCGCGCGGGGTGAGGGGCGAGACGGGGGTGGGAGTACCGCGCAGGACGTCCAGTCCGGCTTCGTCGAGAACGTGCGGCCGGAAGGGGCCGTCGGGCGACGTCGGAATCATGGGGCTGAGGCCTATGTCGTCCAGGGAGGCATCCATGAGGTGCGCCGACGCCTGCTGTGCGATGAGGGCGTTGCTGTCATAGGTACTGGTGTCGCAGTGGGGGCTGAAGGTGGCGTTGCGGCGCTGCTCCGCCACTTCGAAGGCATGGCTGTCGACCGACTCGGCCTCCCACGGCAGGTCCTCCCGGTTCAACGGGAGCCGTATCGCCCCGTGTTCAGGGGCCGGCTCATCGAAGGCGTCCACTTCCCCGGAGGGGGTGTGCGACACCAGGCCGTCCGACCGCTGCGGCTGCTGCTGCCGTGGCTCCTCCCCGATGCGGGGTTGTCTCCCTTCCAGCAGCTCCCGCACCTGCGCGTTGGCGGCGTACCGCGCGACGGTCGGTATGCGCTCCGGGTACTTCTCGTAGGCCTCCTTCCACTTCTCGTCGGACATGACGAGGCGCATGATCTCGTTCTCGAAGGCCTCGTGTTCGAGCGTCGGATTCGTCCAGCCGGGTCCTCCGGTCCGCTCGGCGTGGGCCAGCTGCCCGCGGGCGCCCTCCTGGGCGATGGTCAGCAGCGCCAACTCCTCGGGGGACAGTTTCTGTTGCGTGGCCTCGCTCGACATCACCCGGCTCCGGTCCCGCGCCTGAGGGTACGGCTGACCTTCCCCGCCGTAGGCGTGCGCAGCCTGCTCGGGTGACAGGCCGGGGCCCTCGTCGCCGCGCAGCGCGGAGTAGTCCCCGCCCGACCCTGACGAGGACCTGCCCAGGGCACGGTTCACCACGCGGCGCAGTGATTTCCAGAAGTTCCCGATGAGCCGGCCGACTTCGGCCGAGAACTCCGCCGCGGAATCGTACGCGCCGTCGAAATTCCGCCCGATTCCCCGGCCGAGTCTCCGGCCGGCCCGGCCGAGGGACGATTCCTGTGCCGGTCCGGGGGGATTCTTCCTCACCTTGTTCGGCTGCCGGTCTGCCCCGCTGTCGAACGCCACGTCGTCTCTCCTTCACGTCGGACGCGCCGCCCGGAGCCCGGACGGCGCCCGCACGGTTCGCTGCCGCGGCCCGTGGTTCACCGGTCGGCGGGCACCGCGTCGAGCAGGATCCGGGCCGGAGTCGTGACCGTGGAGTCGTAGGACGGCCGCACCGCCGCCGGCGACGCCGGTTCGAACCCTGCGGGCAGGAGCAGCAGCGGGGCCGGCAGCGGGACTTCGGGCGGCCTCGGTGCGTCGCCGACTGTGCGCGGCAGGTCCCGGCGGGGGTAGAGCTCCGCCGCGTCCGCGCCGGGCGGGCGCCGTCGCAGCAGCCCGCGCGGACCGAGCAGGCCGGCACCGGTGACAGGCCGGTCCTGGTGCTCGGTCACCCGGTCGAGGGCGGTGCCGGGCGCGTCGCACGGGGCGTCTCCGCACGCCATGTCTCCGGACTTCCGGGCCAAGTGCCCTCGCTCACGTGGCACGGCTGCGTTTCCTTCGGACATGTGCGTTCCTCCCCGATCCGCCGACCGGGCTCGGTCGGCTGCGCACCGACGCCGATGCACGATGCCCAACGGATCCGGCACGCCGAACGGTTCAACGGCGGTATCGGAGCTGAACCGTTCATTTCCTGGGCCAAGGACGCCGTCACCGCTGTCCATGGCCGAGGCGGCATCCGCAGTGTCTCCTGGCACGGAGCACAGCCCCGGGAGCACCCACGTCCCGCCGCCGCCCGTCCGTACGCCGTGAGTCCGGCATCCGGATACGGCTCAGCCGGGGTACTGGTCCATGCCCGGCGCCTCCTTGGCACGATGGGCGCCGGGCTTGCAGCCGGCGAACGGGCCCTGGGGATCCCGTAGCGCGGCCATGATGTGCGTGAGGTAGTCGCGGTGCCAGGTCGCCGGTCCCGTTCCGGCGGACTCCGGGCCGGTCAACTCCTGCCAGGCCATCCACAGCCCGTACAGCTGCGCCACCGCTTCCTTGTGCTCCCACCAGCGGTTGCACCAGGGGGCGTTGGAGGTGACCTCTCTGCCGTACACGGGCAGCAGCAGGTGACGCACCCACAAGATCAGGCGGTTCAGGCCGTCCTGGTACTCGGCACCGTCCATGTAGAGGATGAAGGCGGGCTGCTTCGGCTGCTCTTGCGTCGTCTCCAGCGCGAGGTTGGTCATGTCCGTGCTCCGTCCGCTCGATGGGCTTTTCGTCACCAGCACGACGGGGCGACGCGACTCCTGGTTCAGTCGAGGTGTTGAACCTCTCGACGTGCGCGGTCCGTTGTGCGTGGCAGCCGGTGGCACCAGGCCACCGGGGCAGGAAGGAACGGGACATGCCTCTTCAGGATCCGCCGAACGAGCCCGAGGCGGTCCAGATGATCTGGTTCGGCGAGGAGATGAGCCAGAGCGCGAAGACAGGCCTGCGGGAGCTGAGCCTCAGGTTCCCGAACTCGAAGAAGGAGCTCGTGGTGATGCCCCGGAGCCGTCCCGGGGAAGCCGGGCAGCAGCGGCGTGCGGAGCTGATGGCCGGATACCGCACGGAGGCGGAGCAGCACGGCGTCGAGGTGGTGGACGTCCGTGGCCGGACCGCTCAGCTGGCCAGGGCCGTCGAGGGCAAGTACACCGCGGACACCATCAACGACATCTACAGCATGGAGATGAGCAACCACGGCTACATCGCCGCGAAGGACCTGACCCAGTACCTGCTGCGCGGCACCGGCACCGGCCTCACCCTGGACCTGTCGCACCACCACATGACGGGCGAGGAGTGGGACGCGGTCCAGGCCGACCCCAACTTCTCCGAAGCCGTGGTGGCGCCGGTGGACTTCTCCACCGCGGAGCTGAAGATCGTCGACCTCTCGCACGGCCAGGACGCCAACTACCGGCATGTCCTGCACGCGGGTTACCAGGCGCTCTCGGAGCAGCACGACGAGGCCGGCATCGACTACCAGATGATGCCGCACCTCGATGTCTTCGCCATGTACACACGAGAGGGGACCCGGGGACAGCAGGTGGCGCAGGCCGCCGCGAGCCAGTACATCGGCTATCTGGCCCAGATGTCCCAGGACGAGGTACGCAAGGGGAACGTCACCTTCCGGCCGAATGACACCAGCACGCGGTTCCGGCCCGAGACCATCAACCTCGCGGACAACAACCTGCTGGCCGCCAAGTACAACACCCAGGACCCGGGCCGCGCCGACATCATCGGCCGGATGGCGGTCAGCGCCCTCGCCGACGGCATCCACCTCGTCTACGGCGAAGCAGTGACGCCGCCCGGCCGGACCTCCGAGGACATGCCGGTCATCAACGTACGCCCCGAGGTGATGAGCGACATCAGCATGCAGGCGTTCCAGGTCGGCAACTCCCGTGTCCTGCCGCAGCTGAGCCTGGGCAAGACGAACCAGGGCGAGTGGCGTACGGACGCCACGAACGACCCGGGCGACCTGAGCCAGATCCGCGGCGAGCGGGTCACCCTCGTCCAGGCCGCCAACCTTGGGGTCAGGCAGGCGGCCGAGATGGGCATCGACGGACTGAACAAGCCGTCGCGCATCACCTACGACGTGCACCGCCAGGCCCGTTCGGAAGGCGGCTCGCCGATCCGCACGCCGAGTCCGGCCTCCTCCGAGGAGGAGCGCATGAGCCAGATCGCGGGCGGTGTGGCCAATCTCCAGATGCCCAGGACTCCGTCCCCGGAGGGGTCGAACGCGACCAGCAAGGTTTCCGAGCAGCCGCGGCCCCCGGTGCACCGGGCGGCGACCACGGG